>JBAVPS010000266.1:0-6329 GCA_049693315.1 Rhizomicrobium sp.
GGCGCGCACTGGTCGCAGGTTACCAGCTTCCCGCACAAGGGCCTTGGTGCCCCGGCAGACTGGCGCAGCCATGGCGGCGTCAGCTTCGTCATCCTTGATCCTGTCGGCAAAAAGGGCCAGCCGTCACAGGTGATCTATGCCGGGGTTGCCGATCCCGCCGCCCACCATCTGTATCGCAGCACAGACGCGGGTAAAAACTGGTCGGTGGTGGCGGGCGAACCCAACGCCAGCCTGCTGCCCGGTCAGGCCAAGCTGATTGGCGGCGTGCTCTACATCACCTATGCCGATGCCAAGGGGCCTTATGGCGCGTCCAAGGGCGCGGTCTATAGCTTCAACACCAAGACCGGCGCATGGGCCGACATCACCCCGCCGAAGAAGGGCGCCTATATGGGCCTGGATGTCGATCGCCAGCACCCCGGCACCCTGGTGGTCGCCACACTTGATCGCGACGAGATCGATGGCGATTCCATTTATCGCAGCCGTGATGGGGGCAAGCACTGGACCGACTTACGCGATATTTCGCTGCGTGATGTCAGCAGCGCCCCGTGGCTCAAATGGGGCCACAAGGATGCCAAATTTGGCTGGTGGATTACCGGGGTGGCGATTGATCCGTTCAATGCCAACCATCTGGCCTATACCACCGGGGCGACGATCTATGCCACGGACGAACTGACAAAAGCCGACAAGAAGCAGACGCTGCACTGGAAGCCATGGGTTGATGGTATTGAACAGACCGCCGTGCTGAACCTGATCAGCCCGCCTAAGGGGGCGCATCTGCTCAGCGGCTTTGGCGATATCGGTGGTTATACCCATTTCGATCTCAACACATCGTACCACATGCAGGTGAACCAGCTGTTCACCAACACCAACAATTACGACTATGCCGGGCTTGCCCCCAATGTCATCGTGCGCTCGGGCACCCACGAGCCGCACGCCGCCGTGCGGACCGCAACGCTGAGCTATTCCACCGATTTCGGCAAAACATGGCAGCCGCTGTATGCCCCGCTGCCGCAGGGCTACACCGAAAAAGCACCGGAAAAGCTCGGCTATAACGACAGCGACGAATATATCGACGCCCACATCGTGGTTTCCGCCGATGGCAATCGCTTTGTGGTGATGACGCAGGAACCGGTGGTGACCGCCGACCATGGTAAAAACTGGACCAAGATCACCGGCCTGCCCAAGGGTGCACAGGTCGTGGCCGACAAGCAGGATGCCAAAACCTTCTATGGTGCCGATTATGTCGCCGGGGCGTTTTTCATCAGCCATGACGGCGCGGCCAGCTTTACCCCGCTGGAAGCCAAAGGATTGCCGTCAGACATCCGTCTGGCCAAACCGCTGAACCGTGAAGCACCGGCACCCTTAATCGCCACGCCAGACAAGGCGGGCGATCTGTGGTTTATCGCACAGGGGCGGCTGTTCCATTCGACCGATAGCGGTGCCACGTTCAACCGTGTTGAGAATGACCTCAATCTGTTCACCTTCGACTTTGGCAAGGCGGCACCGGGCAAAACCGGCTGGACGCTGTATGCACTGGGCCGCAAGGGAGACGAATTTGCCATCTGGCAATCGCTGGATCAGGGCAAAAGCTGGACCCGGCTTAATGATGCCGAACAGGAATATTGCCGTATGTTCCGCACCATTGCCGCTGACAAGACCGTATACGGACGGGTGTATGTCGGCATTGATGGCCGTGGCATCATCTATGGTGAGCCGCGCTAACCGGCCCACCTGACGGGATACAACAAAAGGGCCATCCGGGATTTCGGGTGGCCCTTTTTCGTATCTTGATTTTGGCTTTAGGGTCAGCCGACCTCGAAACGGAACTGGTCACCGATATAATCGATCGAGACCGCATCGAACTGGCGCAGGAAGTTCATGCCCAGCAACAAGGCCGGGCGATCAATCAGCCCCCAATGCTTGAAGGCGTTCAGATCGGCGATCAAAAGCGTGCCGCTGGAGAAGGTCACATCGCCAACCTGCATCTTGCCGAAATAGGCCCGCTTACCCGACTGGGTGCCACCGGCAACGTCATCGATATATCCGGGCCGGTTCCAGGTGCGAAAATCGCTCTTGGTTTCAGACAGCGCTGTCATTAAAGCCCGATTACCGACCGTCACACCCGCCCCGGTATCGATGAATAAAGTGGTGTCGACAGTATCGACCAGACAGTTGCTGACACGCAGACCACCATAAAGGCCCTTGGTCGCCACCGCCGCGGTATTCGGCGAAACGGTATTGGCCAGCGGGCGCGGCTGCGCAACACGCAGTTCACTGCGCTTGAAATCGAAGGTGACGTGATAGCGGTCAATCACATCCAGCCCGAGATAGCCATCAGCATCCAGTTGATCGTCAGGCAGCACCGGCACTTCAAGATCGGCATGCCTGACGCTGCCAAAAGCAATCTCGTGCACCACAACCGTGCGGGTCGGATAGATACCTGCGACCCCGGCAACCTTGACCACGCTTTTGGTCGGCAGATCAAGCTGGCGGGCAACGCTTTCCGACAGAACAGAACGCACCGCACCGGTATCGACGACAAAGCGGAACGGCCCCGTACCATTGACCATAACACCGATTGTCATATGGCGATCACCATCCTGACCGGCAGAAACGGCAACGCTACCGGGGCGTGCGGCACGAACCGGACTGGCTGCGGCGGCCGAAAAGAGGCTGGCACCACCAACAAGGCCCGCCAGCGACGCACCGGCACCACGCAACAGATTCCGACGAGACAGAAATGCAGGAGACAACAGGGTACGCATCTTCAACTTTCCAGCCGCCCAAACACGACGGCACGCTTTTAAAAGGGGCCAAAACTCTGACCACTGTCCTGAAAGTTTCCTGATGGCCTCTGCTGGGCCTATCCTGTGCCCGGCGATTTGCGGTGCCCCTGGGGCCCGGCGCCGTGGCGTGACGGAAGCCGTACTACCGGTTTCCATGTTTATCAGTGTACGTATCGTATGTGTTGCAAATGTGTTTTAAAATCGAAGACGACAAGGCGATTTCGCCGCCATATCACGGCAAGCGATTCAAATACCTACCGGAAATTGTTCGTATTTTGTTAAGCTTACCGGGACAGTAATATGAAACAGCGTATACGGATCATTATGCACATATACTGTTTACGCTGATGGTTATGCCTGCCGGTTAGCCGACCGGATGCTCCCGTGCCGCCATCAGCGGCGGCCTGGCCGACACCTGGAACAAAAATGCCTTACGACCAAAATCGATCGACACACGCGAAAACTGGCGCAGGAAATTCATCCCGACCAGCAGTGCCGGACGATCTGCCAGATCCCACAGTGTAAAAATCTGCAGATCAACAAAGGCGATGGTGCCATTGGTAAAAGTGACATCGCGAATTTTGATTTTATGAAAATCCGCGACCTGCCCGATCAGCTCGCCCCCGGTCACCCCGGCAAGCCGCACACCTTCGACCGCCTGACGATAATCTGAATTTTGCGATTTCAGCGCCACAAACAGCGCTTCGTTGCCGACCGAAACCTCGGCACCGGTATCGATAAAGACCGCGGTAAAAATGCCATCGACCCGGCAATTGAGCACCCGCAGATGCCCGCCGGAACCACCAGCCGCAATTGCATCTTCAAACGGCGACATAGTACCAAGCAGCCAGCCACCGCGGGAACGTTCGACCAGCAGCCGCTCATTGCGAAAGTCGAAAGTGACCAGTGCGTTGTTCAGCATATCAAGGCCGATAAACCCGTCTGCCCTAAGCCAGGCCCGCGGCAGCACCGGCAGATGCAGGTTTTCGACTTCCTTATAACCGAATGTGATCGCGCCAACCTCGGCGGTGGGGGCCGCCACAGTGCGCACCACACCCTCCACCATCACCGGGGCCCCGGCGGGCAGATTAAGCGCCGCCACCGTTGTATCAGCCAGCACCGAACGATCGGCCCCGGTATCAACCACAAACTGGAACGGCCCGCGCCCATTTATGGCCACGTCGATGGTCATGTGGCTATCGCCATCCTGCCCAGCGGCAATCGCGGCATCGCCTGCCGTCAGATCCTGCGCTAAAGCCGGGCCGCGGATAAACAAAGGGGCCAGAGCTGCGCTTGCAGCTCCAGCCCCGATAATCTGCCGTCTCGATAAACCCATTCCTTGAGGCCATGCACGCATAGCACCCTGCCGGTATTGTGGTATCAAGCTACGGTCAGTATACGCACCTTTCTGTCAAAATTGTGTTTTGTACACGCACAATCTCAAGGTGTCAGAACAACCATCACCACACCATGCGACGGCACATCGGCCGCGTATTTGCCGCTCACAGCGCCCAGCGATTTATGCTGCCACAGATCGCGCACTTCGGCTTTGAGCGCTGCCGGATAGTGCAGGCTTTCCCAATCGACCGTGATTTTCTGTGTGGTTTTCGACCGGTTGAGCAACGCCACGGCGCGGCGACCACCGCTCAGCGGGCGGGCCCAGACTTCCAGATCGCCCTGCTTGATAACGCGGCTGGCGGCAACACCCAGCTTGTCCTGATCGACCGCAATCACGTCTTTGTTGAGCAGGATCGCTTTGGTTTCTTTCGACATGCTTGATAAATCGTTACCGGCGATCAGCGGTGCCGCCATGATGGCCCACAGGCTGAAATGCGCGCGATATTCCGTATCCGTCATGCCGCCGTTACCGACTTCCAGCATATCGGGGTCGTTCCAGTGGCCCGGCCCGGCAAAGCCTGACAGTTCGGCCTGCATATCGAGAATGGTCGTAACACCAAGGCTGAAGCCGTTAGCGCTTTTGCCTTCCCAGGCGTCGAAAATATCGCCGGTGGTGCGCCACAGATTGCCGATATTCTTCGCCCACAGCCAGGGCGTGTTATTGCCCCATTCGCATAGACTGAACACAATCGGCCGACCGGTGGCCTGCAGGGCCTGGCTCATGGTGAGATAGGAGGTTTCGGCATCCTGCTTCTCGCCGGTGCTGCACCAGTCATATTTGAGATAGTCGACATCCCACGACGCATAGGTATAGGCGTCCTGGAATTCATGGCCCCGGCTGCCCGGACGACCGCCACAGGTCTTTTCACCGGCGTCGGAATAAATGCCGAACTTCAGGCCCTTGGAATGGACATACTCGGCCAGCGCCTTGATACCGGCGGGGAAGCGGCTGGCATCGGCGTGGATGAAGCCCTGTTTGTCACGTTCGCCCTGCCAGCAATCGTCGATGACGATATAGGTATAGCCAGCATCGCGCATGCCGGACGACACCATGGCATCCGCCGCCTGACGAATAAGTTTTTCATTCACGTTACAGGCGAATTTGTTCCAGGTGTTCCAACCCATCGGCGGCGTCATCGCCAAACCGTTGGGTGTACCCAGCATCACCTTGCCAGCATCGCGCGCCATGGCGCCGGATGTCAGCATCAGTGCGCACAGAACCGTCAGAACGGCCGCAAAGATCCGTTTCATTTTTTCTCCTCTCACCGGTCGAATTATTTTTCGATCCGCAGGGCCTGCCAGCGGCGCGGCCCGATATCGAATGCGAAAATAGTATGATTATTAGAATCCTGCCAGTGCTCATGCGCAGGGCTATAGGACGCGGCGGCAATCACCGCCCCGGTGGCCAGATCGCGCAGCGCCCGCACCTTGCCCGGCACCACCAGCCGCACCGCCGTTTTGCCATCCCGGAACGACTGCACCACGACGGTGTCGTTGTCATAGGTCAGCAGGCTGACCCGGGCCGGGGCCTCCAGCCGCAGGGCACCGGGCACCAGATAGGCCTTCAGGCGGTTCAGCACCCCCGTGGGCAGGCGGTAAAGGTCGGCAGGGTTCTCCGGCACGGTCAGAAGCGTGATCGCGGCATTGGAATAATGGTTGGTGGTCAGCACCGGATAGCCCTTGTCCCCCGCGGTGCCGCGTAAGATGGCCCAGGAATCGTTGGTGTAGAACCGCACCTCGGGCAGCAGCACCGGCACAGCAGGACCGGCATCATTGAGGCTGGTGCCACTGCCGGCGCCAAAGCCATCGACGAAATCGCCCACCGCGGCGACGCGGCCGGTCACCTCCCATTCAGCAATATCCTTAAAACCCTTGTTCTGCATCACCTGCAAAAAGCCGGTGGTGATGATCACCGGGCCGCCACGCTGCAGATGGGCTTTGATTTTGGCGAGGATGTCGGGATCATGGGCGGCGCTTTCGGTCAGCAGTACCGGCGCGCTGTTGTCGGGAAAATGCGGCGTCATCTCGATCGGCAGACCGATCATGCCCAGATAATGCTGCAGGAAGTCTTCACCATAAGACTGATACGGCTTATAGGCGGCAATACCGACCGGCCCACCCAACTGGCCCAGCACCGCATCAACC
>JBAVPS010000267.1:0-3784 GCA_049693315.1 Rhizomicrobium sp.
ATTGGTACGCTAATGTGTAACAGACCGGCGGGTTGCAGGGCTTGCTGACCGATCACCGCCTCGGTCTCGGCGATATCGGCCAGAATCTGTTTGGCCCGTTCGTAAAAATCCTGTCCCATCTCGGTCAATGAAAAGCGGCGCGTTGTGCGCTGCATCAGCCTTGTACCAAGATGTTCTTCCAGCGCCGCGATCTGTCGTGTGACGGCCGCTGCGGAACTGCCACGCCGATGTGCAGCGGCGGCAAAGCTGCCTGCCTCCACCACATCGACAAAACCTTCCATTGCCCGCACAAAGTCCATACCGCCCCCAGCATTTCACCTGCTGCAATAACTTTAAGGCATCGCTGTTATGACCTCACGCACTATGTCATGACGCTGGCGTAACCTTTAAGCGCGGCGGTCCAGTTCGATAGGCAAGACCGAACCCCGCGCCATCTTGCGACTATGGTTATGCCCGTCCCTGGCTGCGCGCCTTGCGTGCTTCATGGCTTAAACCTTCGCAATAGGCCGCAAGCCCGAAGAGCACCGCCGAGATAACGCTGTAGATCGCAACGGTCACCCAATAGCTGGTATAGGGAACGCCGAAATCGAACCACTGATGAAGATCGACCAATGGCCGCAGCCAGACATAAACAGGCGCAAACCAAGGCAGAAAGGTCAGCCCGATAATGGCAAAGATAATCGTCATTTTGGTTACATTGGACATTTTGGTCTCCGCTTGTTGTGCGCTTATGAAACCAGAACCGACCATAATTGCAATCTTTGGTTTTATTAACCGTTAATGGTGCGTATTGCGTGTTATGACACACCTAATGAAATTACACACACTCCCATAACCCATGGTGGCAAGCGGCCCACGGCTCTGACGTCTCCGCCATAAACAAAGCCTGCCATCGGGCTGGCTTTTAAAGACCACGAGGAATCGAAACTTCAGCCCAAAAAGCTGTGGCTGCGGGCCCAGGCGGTGAACAGTTCTGGCCAATGTGAAGCCGGATCCTTTTCATGTAAGCGCAGTGCAAAACCATGACCACCATGCTCGAAGCCATGCAGTTCGGCAGGCACCTTTGCCCGGTGCAGCGCGGTATAAAGCCCCACAGCGTTTTCAACGAACGGCACCAGACCATCATCGACCGCATGCACAATAAAGGTCGGCGGCGTTGCAGCACTTACCCGCTGTTCGCAAGAATAGGCCGCAATATGTTCTGATGACGGATGATCGCCCAACAGATGATCGCGCGAACCGGCATGGGTACCTTCGCCCAGCGTTACCACCGGATAGAGCAATGCAGCAAAATCGGGCCGCACCTCTAAACGGTCGATGGCGTCCATCGGTTCATATACGGTTTCGCCAAAACGGGTGGCCAGCGTCGCGGCGGCATGGCCACCTGCGGAAAATCCCATGATACCGATGCGTTTTACATCCAGCCCATAGATATCTGCCTTGGCACGCACAATGCGAATGGCGCGCTGCGTATCCTGTAGCGGTACATCGCGTTGACGATCCCAGCCATCGCCGGGCAACCGGTAATGCAGCACAAAGCAGGTGATACCGACAGCATTGAAATGGCGCGCAATCTCGTACCCCTCTTTATCGAACCACAGACCTTCATAACCGCCACCGGGCAGGATCAGCATCGCCGCACCATTGGCTTTGGCTGGAAAAAACGCTTTAATGAAGGGCCGATCTACCTGATCCATCACCCGCTCATGTTCGTGCCCGTCGAGCGGACCAAAATCGCGGATGCGATTTTTCAGTTGTGCCGTACCGCTTCCTGGCGGCTTACCCGGCCACAGATCCAGTTCGACGTCTTCGCCTTGCTTCATGCTGTCATCCTTTTACGCAACACCCCGTGGTTCAGACCCCGGGAATAAATCCATGGGACTGCGCCCAGCGCACAAACAAATCTGCCCACACGGCACAGGGCTTTCCCGCCGCCAGACGCAAACCGAAACCATGGCCACCGATTTCAAAGGCGTGCATCTCGGCGGGGATATTTGCCTCCTGCAAGGCGCGGAACATCGCCGCACCATTGGCCTGTGGCGGCACCGCCGCATCATCCAGCGCCAGCGTGATAAAGCCGGGCATCATATCGTCCCGCACCCGTTTTTCGTAAGAATAGGTGGCGATGGATTCCGGTGTTGGCTTTTCCCCCAACAACGCCACACGCGAGCCTTCATGACAGCCCGCCCCCATGGTGATGACCGGATAGACCAATGCGGCAAAGGCCGGTTTGGCATCGTGTTTGTCGGCATCATCGCGTGGCTCGTACACCGTGGCATCAAACCGGGTGGCAAGCGAAGCGGCAACATGCCCGCCAGCGGAAAAGCCCATCACCCCAAGCCGCGCGGGATCAATGCCATACTGGGCGGCACTGGCACGGATAAGCCGCATCGCCCGTTGGACGTCCTGAAGCGGCACATCGGCCCGCCCGGCAGCACCGTCTTTCGCCCAGCCCTCGCCCGGCAGGCGATAGCGCAGTACAAAACAGGTCACACCAAGGGCGTTTAAGAACCGCGCGGTTTCATAGCCTTCCTTGTCGAGTACAACGCGAATGTATCCGCCCCCCGGTGCAATCAGCACCGCCGCACCATTGGGGCTGGCCGGGCGGAACACCACCAGATCAGGCTTACCGATCTGATCCATATAGCGGTCATGAAAGGCGGCCAGATTGGTGCTGCGTTCGGTAATACGGTTTTTCAGCCGCACTTTTTTACCACCCGGCGGGGTGCCGGACCAAAGCACGACTGTTTCCGCCGGATCGGTTGACAGGATGCCATCCGCCTTGATCGTTTCCGCACCGGCAGGCAGCATCAGCCCTGCCGCCAGCCCCAAACTCAGTGCCAATAGTTCGCGTCTGTCCATTGTCATATTCCCCGTCAGGCCTGACGCAGGATTTCGCGGCTGCCCAGCCACGCGGTGAACAGATCCGGCCAGGCCGAGACCGGTTTGCCCACCGTCTTGCGAATGCAGAAGCCATGCCCGCCTTTTTCGAAAACATGCAGCTCCGATGGGACTTTGGCGCGCTGCAGGGCAATCGACATTGCCACACCATTTTCGACTGGTGGCACAATCGTGTCGTCGCCGGCCAGCGCGATAAAGCAGGGCGGTGTTTTTTCGCTCACCTGTTTTTCACAGGAAGTCGCGGTAATCTCATCGGCCGTAGGATGTGCACCCAACAGCCGCTCGCGCGAGCCGCCATGGGTGCCCACCCCCGTGGTGATGACGGGATACATCAGACAGGTAAAATCCGGCCGCACCGCCAAAGCGTCGGCGGTATCGATGGCATCATAGACGGTTTCGTCAAAGCGGGTGGTCAGCGACGCGGCCAGATGCCCCCCGGCGGAAAAACCCATCACGCCCAGCCGGGCCGGATCGATACCAAAATGGCGGGCATGGTAACGGATCAGCCGCATCGACCGCATGGCGTCCTGTAAGGGGACCACACGCCCGTCGCGCCAGCCTTCTGATGGCAGGCGATAACGCAGCACGAAACAGGTGATCCCGGCAGCATTGAAATGATGGGCAATCTGATAGCCCTCGCCATCAAAGGCTTCAAAGGCATAGCCGCCCCCCGGCGCAATCAGCAGCGCCGCCCCGTTGGGCACTGCCGGGCGGAACACCGCCAGGTGCGGCGTGCTGATATGACTGATCAGCCGATCGTGGAAACGGTTGGTGGTCTCGCTTTTTTCGGCAATCTGCTCGATTAACGCCCCAATTCCATTTGCCGGGCTGTTCGGCGGCAACCCCGGCCAAAGCGGCAACAGCTCGGTCGGGTCGGGCGGCG
>JBAVPS010000268.1:0-2135 GCA_049693315.1 Rhizomicrobium sp.
CTATCAGGTCCCCGTCACCCAGCAGGCCAAGACATCGGATGAACGCACGGAATCTGCCGCCGTCAAAGCCAGCGAACAGACCACCGGTAAAGACTCTGCCGTAGCCGTCAAAAGCAGCAGCAACAAAGTCAACATCACTGCGTAAGCCGCTTTTTTTAAGAGGGGAATGCGCCTTGTGCGTAAGCGTGGCTTTACGATGGCAGGCCGCCATCATGCCCGCTATCAGGCGCAGGTCCACCCCGGCCGCAACGGCAGGGGGCAAGACCACAAACGGGCAAACCTGCCCGCGCCGGGTGCCGCAAACTGCGCCCGGAACCATACAATTCATTGATTTCATTGAAATTTCAAGGAATGGTACAGTTGGGTGGGTTCGAACCACCGACCTCCGGATCCACAATCCGGCGCTCTAACCAACTGAGCTACAACTGCCCAAAATCCTTAAAAAGCGGACCACAAGGATACCGCCGCCCCCAGAGCGACCGTCGTCGCCGGAAGGTGCCGGAAACTAAAAGCGCGGCGCGCCAATTGCAAGATACTAAATCATATGCGGCCATTTTTTATCTGGCCGCCATTTTGCACCCCGGAACCCGCCTTTATGGCGCATTTTACATCCATTACCCCCGCAGGACGCGCTATAGCAGGGGCGCTCCGTTCGTCTTTTTCAAGGAATCGCCGACATGCCCCGCCGCCAGACCGCCCTGATTGCCGCCTTGTTGATTCTGACCGCGGCGGGCGGCTTCTACAGCGTCAGAACCCAGCACCCGCCCGTGCTGACGGTGGCAAGCTGGGCCGGGGCCTATGGCCATGCCCAGATGAGCGCCCAGATGGCCCCTTTTGCCCGGGCCAGCGGGGCCGATGTGCGCATTGCGCTCTATGACGGCGGCACCGCCGAGCTGGCCCAGCAGGTGGCCAGCGGCCAGTATAAATGGGACGTCATTGATATGGAGCTGCCCGATGCCGTGGCCGCCTGCCGCGCCGGGTTGCTCGAACCACGGAACCCGCCCGCCACCGCGCCCAACGGTACCCCGGCGGCAGATGACTTTATTCCCGGCGCACTGGGCCGCTGCTGGGTCGGCGAAATCGCCTATAGCCGGGTGATCGGCTTTGCCCCCCACCGCTTTGCCACCCCGCCCCGAACATTGGCCGATTTCTTCGACACCGCCCGCTTCCCCGGCCCCCGCGCCCTGTCCGATACGGCCAAAGACAATCTGGAAATGGCCCTGCTGGCCGATGGGGTGCCGCCCGATCAGGTCTATGCCACGCTTACCACCCCAGCGGGGCGGGCCCGCGCCTTGCGCAAACTCGACAGCTTAAAAGGTTCGCTGGTTTTCATGGCGGCGGGGGACAGCCCGGCCCGGATGCTGAACGAGGGCCGTGCCGCCTTTGCCGCCCTGCTCAACGGCGACCTCTATGATGCCGCCCAAAGCGGCAGCCCGATCGACGCGATTTGGGATGGCCAGATTTATGGCTTTGACGTGCTGGCGATCCCGCGCGGCACGCCACGGGCAAAACTGGCGGGCGATTATGTGCGCTATGCCACCACCGCACCGGTGCTGGCATCACTGGCGGCCTGGCTGCCCTATGGCCCGGCGCGGCGCAGCGCCCAGGGCCATATCGGGCTTAACCCCGAGCTGAAGCAGTCGCTGCAGGCCTTCCGCCCCAGCGCAGACGGGCGGTTACAGCACGCCCTGCCGCGCGATGAAGCCTGGTGGGCCCGTAACGGTACGGCCGCCGAAGCCGAATGGCGGGCATGGCGGGCGCGGCCCTGACCGGGCCACGCCTGACAGCCACGCGGGCGGCATCTTATTTGACGCGTTTGACCTTGAAGATGCGGCCATGGCCGTTAATCGACAGGTTATAGCTGCCCAGAATGGCCCGCTCGATGGTGACCGTGGTCGGATCGCCATTACCGTCGAAGGCGGCAAAATGGGCCTTGTCCGGGTCACCATTCAGCTGCTGCCACACCTGACCATTTTGCAGAGTCACGGTGAAGGTGCCCAAACGGCTATAGTGCACCTCTTTCACCTCTTCCGAGATGCTGTCGAGCGCTTGCTGAACCGGGGCGCTGCCACCAGCCGATGGCGCGGCAGCCGCGGTCGTGACCGGCAAACCTTCACTGCCGAACTGTTCCGGCC
>JBAVPS010000269.1:0-6805 GCA_049693315.1 Rhizomicrobium sp.
CTGCTCCACACCGGGCAGGATTATCTGGCCGCGGCGTTCATCTTCCAGCATGGCCGCACATCAGATTCCTGTCTGCTTGCCCATGCGCTGGCGATGGTGGCGGTTGAGAAGGGTAATCGGGAGGCTATCTGGATCGCATCGGCAACGCTTGACCGCTACCTTCAGGATATAGGTCAGAAACAGATCTTCGGCACGCAGTACAGTCGCGCGCACGTTCCGGGTGGATGGACACAGGAACCTTTTGACCGCGAACTCATTTCAGATGCCCTGCGCAAAGAACTGCAGGTTCCCTCGCTGGCTAAACAGGCTGACGACCTGAAGGAATATCAGGGACTGAAATAGGAGGGGGCGGCTTACTCGGAATGTAGAACGAACAATATGCGTCCGTCTTTGGCGGATAGCTTCACCTGCGCCGTCCCGCCCAGACAGTCCGTGTTTTTTGCCGCCCCGCAATGCAAAGTTCCATTCACAGTCCAGACATCGTCTTTTCTGGTAGCAACGAGTGGTTCCTCCTCCCGAATTTGCTTAGCTCCGTAAATGGGGATCAGCACTGCGCGGGCAATCGCTGTGGCTGTTGCTGCATCGGGCACAAATCCCTTTGATGGCACATAGCCAGATTGAGCGTTTGCGGCTGCAATCGTCGACGCGAATGCTATAGCAACTAAAGCACAAGCGAGTCGTATCATTTCCCCCTCCGCCACACGATGTGTCACACCTATCCGTGAACGTGGAAAGAAATAATACCGCGTATAGGTAATAACATCCAGCCATCCTCTTGCGCGGACAGATGGCTATCCACACAGGGAATTCGTTGTGTGAGGCTACCATCCGGATTGGGCGTTGGTCCCAACCATGAATGGGGTGTGTAAATGCCGTGTACGGATTATCATTACCTGTCATTCCCGGCGAGAACGGAGGATGCTTCCTCCGTTTGAGGGAAGGGAATCCAGTTGGTTCCGTCAGACAGATTTTGTCAGAATACGTTCGTGCGCATTTTCGCTGGCGTGATCGACCTCTCGACCTGGGTCCCCGTCCCTCGGTCTCGCGATTGCTCGACCTCGCCGGGGATGACAGGTTTGTGTGTGATGGGGAACGTGCCACCACCATCTCACCATGGCCGGTCACCGAACCGGCCATCCAGAAAGTGTGGAAGATTAAGACTGGGTGGCCGGATCAAGTCCGGCCATGGTGAAATTCGGGGCGGGGGCAGCCGCAGTGCGAAAAGGGGCTGTAAATGGCGGTTGTGGCGCCGTGCGGGTGAGTTTTTTTGACCGTTTATTGCGCGGGCGTGCGATCTTATTGCGTGTCTGCGTGATGGGGGGATCGTTTCATGCGCACAGGTCCCCTGCGCAATGTATCGTTTTGCTACAAAGTGGTGGTCTGGCCGCTATGATACTTTGCACTATCCAACCACCCGTGTGGGCATAAAAAAGGGGCTGCTGCCAGCCCCTTTTTAAAAGTTATCCGGGATCTGCCCGTCCTGCAGCGCCGGTGCCGTGCCGGTGGGGCGGTCCCTTGCATCGGGGGGCACAGCATAAAGCCTATCCCATACCCCTTTGGCCGCTTATCAGGCCCGCTTTACCCTGCCTGGGCGGTAAGCCGGGCGAGGGCTTCGTCCTGGCCCAGAATTTCCAGCATGGCGAAGATCGGCGGCGACACCGTTTTGCCGGTCAGTGCGGCGCGGATCGGCTGGGCAATCTGGCCCAGCTTGATGCCCGCACCTTCGGCATACACGCGGGCGGCTTCTTCCAGATCCTGCGCCGTCCACGGCGTGGTGGCGATGGTGGCCAGATACGCCTTTAAGTGCCCACGGGCTTCATCGCTTAAGAGTTTGGCGGCCTTTTCATCCGGCGTTTGTGCGCCGTCGCTGAACAGGAACTCGGCCGCCTGCACCAGCTCGCCCACCGTCTTGGCGCGTTCTTTCAGCAGCGGCATCGCGGCAGTCAGGCGCATTTTCGCGGTGTCCGACAGGGTGCGCGGTGTTGCCTCGCGCCCGATCCAGCCTTCAATCACCGCCACCAGATCGGCATCGGCTTTTTCGCGGATGTAATGGGCGTTCATATTCTCGAGTTTCTTGAAGTCGAGGCGGGCCGGGCTTTTACCGATGTTATCGAGGTTGAACCATTCGGTGGCCTGCGCGGTCGAGAAAATCTCCTCGTTGCCGTGGCTCCAGCCCAGACGCAGCAGATAGTTGCGCATGGTTTCGGGCAGATAGCCCATGTCGCGATATTCTTCCACCGCCTGCGCGCCGTGGCGTTTGGACAGCTTGGCCCCGTCCGGCCCGTGGATCAGCGGCACATGGCCATAGACCGGCACCGGCCAGCCCATCGCCTCGATGATCTGCATCTGGCGGGCGGCATTGTTCAGGTGGTCGTCACCACGGATGATGTGGGTGATGCCCATGTCGTAATCGTCCACCACCACGGCCAGCATATAGGTTGGCGTGCCGTCCGAACGCAGCAGGATCATATCGTCGAGCTGTTTGTTGTCGAAGCGCACATCGCCCTGCACCACGTCATGGACCATGGTCTCGCCTTCCTGCCGCGCCTTGAGGCGCACGACATAGGGCGCACCGGCCGGGGCTTCCGACGGATCGCGGTCACGCCAGCGACCATCATAACGGATCGGCTTGCCGGTCTTTTTCTGCTCCTCGCGCATGGCGGTAAGCTCTTCCGCCGTGGCATAGCAGCGATAGGCCTTACCCATGGCCATAAGCTGTTCGGCAACCTCGCGATGGCGACCGGCGCGGGTGAACTGATAAACCGGCTCGCCATCCCAATCGATGCCCAGCCATGTCAGGCCGTTCAGGATCGCCGACACCGCCTCCGGGGTCGAGCGTTCGCGGTCGGTATCCTCGATACGCAGCACGAACTTGCCGCCGCAGTGGCGGGCATAAAACCAGTTGAACAGGGCAGTGCGGGCACCGCCGATGTGCAGCATACCGGTGGGCGAGGGGGCGAAACGCAAAACGGGCTTGCTTGTATCGGTCATTATCGCTGTCGTTGAAGGTTCCTTGTGCGCCGGGTTTAGCAAACAGCCCGCCCAAGGGGTAGGTCCGATGACGCAAAAATCACCTTTCCTATGGTGGGTGTTGCGCTATTTTGCACGGATGAGGGGATTTTTGCCGTATCCGGCGTTGCTCGTCCGCGCCGCTGTGCGTTTACCGTGGGCGGCGGTGCGTTTCCTGCGCGCGGCGGCTTTAGCCGAGCATGACCGCTGGCCGCTGTGGCTGCCGGTGGCGCTGGGCACGGGCGTGGGCTGTTACTTTGCCCTGCCGCTGGAACCTGCGGGCTGGTGCGGGGTGGTGGCGGTTCTGCTGGCCGTGGCGGCGGTATGGTGGGGCCGCGGCGGGCGGTTTGGCTTTCTGCTGCTGGCGGCGCTGTGTCTGGGCTTTGCGGCGGCCATCCTGCGCACCCATATGGTGGCCGCCCCGGTGCTGAGGGCACCGGTCGGGCCGCTGCGGGTGATCGCCCGGGTGGTGGCCGCTGAACCGCGCGGCGACGGGGTGCGTCTGCTGCTGGCCCCCGAACCGATCCGGCGGCTGCATTATCAGACATCTGATAATCAGACACCGGCGCGCATCCGGGTTAGCGCCCGCTACACCCATGACCTGCCTGCCCCAGGCAGTTTTGTACGGCTGACCGCCATGCTGATGCCGCCGCCGGGGCCCGCTATGCCGGGCGATTATGATTTTGCCCGCTGGGCGTATTACCGGCGCATCGGCGCGACGGGCTATAGCTATGGCAGGCCGCATCCGGTGCCGCCGCCCCGCGCCCTGACCTTGTGGGAACGTGCCAGCGCCGGGCTGGAGCGGCTGCGCGATGCCATGACGGCGCGGATCATGGCGGCCGTGCCGGGCGATGCCGGGGCAATTGCCGCTGCCCTGATTACCGGCGAGCGGGCCGGGGTCTTACCGGAAACCGAAGAAGCCTATCGCAACTCCGGCCTGACCCATGTGCTGTCGATCTCCGGCGTGCATCTGGCGTTGGCGGGGGGAATCTTCTTCTGGGTGATCCGGGCGTTACTGGCGCTGCTGCCGACCGTTGCGCTCTGCTATCCCATAAAGAAATGGGCCGCCGTCGCAGCGCTGGCCGGTTCCGCATTCTATCTTGCCATCAGCGGGGCGGACCCGCCTGCGGTGCGCTCTGAAATCATGCTCGCCACCATGTTCTGTGCCATTTTGTTCGATCGGCCCGCTTTGTCAATGCGTTCGGTGGCACTGGCGGCGGCTATTGTTCTACTTATCGAACCGGAAAGTCTGACAGATCCGGGCTGCCAGATGTCGTTTGCCTCTGTGGTTGGTCTGATAGCGCTGGCCGAGTGGGGCGCGGCTCGACGGCGGGCCTATCCGGCGGCGGGGAGCTGGGTGCTGAAGCTGCCTCGCTATGGTGCTGGGATTATTGCTGTCAGCGTGATCGCCGGGCTGGTTTCGGCCCCGATTGCGATCTTCCATTTCGATCGGGCGTCGCAATATGGCTTGATCTCCAATCTGCTGGCCGAGCCGGTGGTGGGCTTTATCATCATGCCTGCCGCCACCGCGGCCATGGTGGCAATGCCGTTCGGGCTGGAAGCCGTACCGCTGTGGCTGATGGGCAAGGGCGTTGGCGTGATGAGCGCGATTGCCTATTGGGTGGCGGCGATGCCGGGAGCTGGCAGTCTGGTGCCGGTGTGGCCACTGGTTAGCCTGATCTCCGTGATGGGTGGTTTTTTGTGGTGCGCGCTGTGGCTTAAACGCTGGCGCTGGTTTGGCCTGATCGCCATTGTGGCCGGGATCAGCTGGTCACTGACCGTACGCCCGCCCGATCTGTTGGTGGCGCAGAATTTCGGCGCGGTGGCGGTGCGGGGCCGTCAGGGCACACTGGTATTCTTGCAAAAGCCTAAAGACCGCTATGCCGCTGCCGACTGGCTTAGGCGCGAGGCCGATCCGCGCGATGTTCCCGACGCGGTAAGCGATGATCGTGGTGTGCGCTGCGATGATTTGGGGTGTCTGGCCTCTGCCTATGACGGCAGCGTGGTGGCCCTAGACAAGCGCGTCGATGCGCTGGCGGAAGATTGTGGCCATGCCCGCATCGTGGTGAGCGTGGTGCCCGCCCATTGGCTGTGCGCCGCCCCACTTGTGATCGACCGCTTTGATGTGCTGGATGGTGGCGGTTATGCTGTTTGGTTCACACCACAGATTACGGTGGTGACGGTGGCCGCACGCCGTGGTGTGCGGCCCTGGTCCATGCCATGGCACCGATAAAATTGCCCGTTCAGTAGTGGCGTAACAGCCCGACCAGTCGGCCCTGAACCTGAACCTGATCGGCGCCATACAGTCTGGTCTCATAAGCCGGGTTGGCGGCTTCCAGCGCAATGGATGCCCCATGGCGGCGCAGCCGTTTCAGGGTAGCTTCGGTTCCGCCGATCAGGGCCACAACGATGTCGCCATTATTGGCGGTATCAACATGGCGGATGATGACGGTATCGCCGTCGAGAATCCCGGCGTTAATCATTGAGTCCCCGGCGACTTCCAAAGCGTAATGATCGCCCGAGCCGATCATGCCGGCGGGCACCGGAATATCAGCAACCTTGTTCTGCAACGCTTCGATCGGTATGCCGGCAGCAATTTTGCCGACCAACGGTACAGAGATACTGTCCCCCTCCAGCGCGGTGTGACGCGGGGTGCCGCCTACGCGGGTGTCGGCCAGACGGTTTTCAGACGGACGGTTTTCAGGTGTGCGTGCATCGCCACGGGGCTGGCGCGGCGGGCTCATGCGCTGAACCTGGTTGCGGCTGACCGCCGGGCGCACGGTTTCGGCGATATTGTCAGGCAGCTTGATGATTTCGATGGCGCGGGCGCGTTTTTCCATCCGTTTGAGGAAGCCGCGTTCTTCCAGCGCTGTAATCAGGCGGTGAATGCCCGATTTGGATTTGAGGTCGAGAGCGTCCTTCATCTCGTCAAACGAGGGGGGGATGCCTGTCTCGCGCACGCGTTCGTGGATGAACATTAACAGTTCATATTGTTTGCGGGTCAACATGCTGCCCCCTATCAAGAGATTTCGTGAGAAGGCGAACAAATCCGAAACGCCCGGATTCTGTTCTAGTTTAGTTCCTCTTCGTCGTCAATGGCGTGCTGCGGCGAATGATGCCATAAAAGGCGTTCATAGCGTGGAGTGTCCTGTGCCGAAAAAAATCATTTTTCCCATTCTGGTCGTACTGCTGCCGTTGGTCGTGATTGCCTATTTTCTACTGGATGGCACCGTGGTGATCTGGGGCAGCAATAGCGGTGAGCAGGTTACCGTCGCCGCGGTGATCGTCAGTGGGCAGACCGTCGAGAAATCAGAACCGCGCAAGATTGCGGCGGGTGGACGGTTGCTGATCCTGTTTACGCCGCACACCTCGGGAATGTTGCGGCTGTTCTGCCGTACGGCCACGCAAAGCGCCGCCGTGCAGGCTGACGAAATTCCGCTTTATGCTTATGCGGCGCAGTCAACCGAGCTGGGGCCGGTCACCGCAGGGGATTTCCGCCTGTTCCATAGCGCGCTTGGTGGCTGCACGGATATTCGCAAGCTGTAGGTTTATTCCGCGGCGCGGGCTGGTGGTTCGCTTTCGGGCGGCGTGTTGTCATGCAGGCGGCGCGGCAGATGACAGCGCACCTGTGTGCCTTCGTCACTTTCGATTTCGACCCAGCCATTGTGAAGTTCGATAAAGCGGTTGACCAGCGCCAGCCCAAGCCCGGCACCGCCGCGTTTTTCCTCGGTCCCCTTGGCGGCAAAGCGCTCGAACACATTGGCACGGAGTTCTGGCGCGATGCCGGGGCCATTAT
>JBAVPS010000270.1:0-4957 GCA_049693315.1 Rhizomicrobium sp.
GGTCCCCAGACCAAGCAACTGGGCCGGGGTGGCGGTTACCGCTTTGAGCAGATGGGCCAGCGAAACGCCCTGATGATGCAGGCTGAGCACCACCGGCAGCAAGGTTTCCAATCCCACCGCGCCAAAAGCGGCCTGCGGGAAGGGTTGACGCTTGGTGTCGGCGGCTTGCGGATCATGGCTGGAGACGATCACGTCAATCGCCCCGCTCAACACCCCTTCGACCATGGCCTGACGGTCGGCTTCGGCGCGCAGCGGCGGCTTGACCTTCATGAAGGTATAATAGGGGCCGACATCGCGTTCATTCAGCACCAGATGGTGGGCCGAAACCCCGCAGGTGATGGGCAGGCCGCGTTTTTTTGCGGCCATAATCGCTTCGAGCGAGGCTTTGGTCGAAATCTGGCCGAAATGATAGCGGGCCCCGGTCATCTCGACCAGACGAATATCACGCTCGACAATGATGGTTTCGGCCAGCGGCGGCGCACCGGTAAGCCCCAGACGGGCGGCAAACGCACCAGAGGTGACCGACGCACCCCGGGACAGATCCGGGTCTTCGGCATGGCCGACCACCAGCGCGCCAAAGGTGGCGGCATAGTTAAGCACCCGGCTCATCACCAGACTGTTGGACAGGGTGCGATCCCCATCGGTAAAGGCCACCGCGCCCGCTTCGCGCAGCAGACCCATTTCGGTCATCACCGCACCATCAAGATGGCGGGTCAGCGCCGCCATCGGCGCGACATGCACCTTGGCGGTCGCGGCCGCACGGCGTTTGATGAAATCGACCAGCGACGGCTCGTCAATCACCGGGTCGGTGTTGGGCATGACGATCATGGTCGTCACGCCGCCCGCCGCCGCGGCAAGGCTGGCAGATTCCAGGGTTTCGCGATGCTCGCTGCCCGGCTCGCCGGTGAAGACGCGCATATCGATCAGACCGGGGGCCAGAATTTGCCCCTTGCAATCGACAATTTCTGCGCCTTCCGGACGGGGCAGATCCGCAGCGAAATCGACGATCTTACCGTTTTCGACCAGCAGACTGCCATTGGCATCCAAAGCGCTGGCCGGATCAATCAGGCGGGCATTGGTGAAAAACAAAGCCATTATGCGCCCTCGCCCGTTTGATAACCGCTCGGTTCGTTCTTTTCCGGTGGCAGGCCACGCGACAGGGCGTCAAGCACCGCCATGCGGGCGGCCACCCCCATCTCGACCTGTTCATGCACCAGACTGACATTGATGTCGTCGGCCACGGCGGAGTCAATTTCGACACCACGGTTCATCGGGCCGGGGTGCATCACCAGTGCGTGCGGTTTGGCAAAGCTGAGCTTTTCGCGGTCCAGCCCCCAGAAATGGAAATATTCCCGGGCCGACGGCACGAAAGCGCCGCTCATGCGTTCGTTCTGCAGGCGGAGCATCATGACAATATCGGCGTCTTTCAGCCCGCTGCGCATATCATTGTAGATGCCGACCCGTTCGTCCACCGTGGCGGGCAGCAGAGTCTTGGGTGCCACAAAGCGCACCGTAGCGCCCATTTTCAGCAGCAGGTGAACGTTGGAACGCGCCACCCGGCTGTGCGAGACGTCACCACAAATCGCCACCGTCAGACCATCAAGCCGGCCGAAATGTCGCCGCATGGTCAGCGCATCCAGCAGCGCCTGGGTGGGATGTTCGTGACAGCCGTCGCCGGCATTGACCACCGAGCAGTCAAGCTTGCGCGCCAGCATCTCTGCCGCACCGGAATCCTGATGGCGGACAATCAGAATGTCCGGCCGCATCGCATTCAGGGTGGTGGCGGTGTCGATCAGGGTTTCGCCCTTGGTCACCGACGAGGTGCGCACCGACATGTTCATCACGTCGGCGCCAAGGCGCTTGCCCGCCAGCTCGAACGAGCTTTGGGTCCGCGTCGAGGCTTCAAAGAACATATTGATGACCGTGCGGCCCTTAAGCCGTGTGGTCTTCTTCTCTCGCGCCCGGCCCAGAACTGCGTATTCTTCAGCCAGGTCGAGAAGCGCCACAATCTCGCCCACCGAAAGATTTTCGATGCCAAGCATGTGGCTGGTTTTTAAAATGGGTGCCGTGTTCATGGAAACCTGGCTTATAGGCAGCAACGTGTGAGGGGGCAAGCGCGTCAGGCAAACTGTTTACAATATTTTAGACAGATTCGCGTCAGCCGCCATAGACCAAGTGTAAGTCTGTTACATTCCACCCCTGATGCGCAAACCCGTTAACTTTGTGCGGAATAGACATGTTTTCCCGTGCTTTACACAAAAAATAGCCCGACAGGCAGTAATCTGCCCAAGTGGCTTGCCATGTCGCAGACTCGCTGGTAAAGCCTCTCGGCTTCCAAGGAGCGGGCGCGCAGTCCCGGTTTCCAAATGGCGCGCTCCTCTAAAATAGAAGGATCGTGCGCCATGAACTTCCGTGAAGCCCTGACTTTTGATGATGTGCTGCTGGTGCCTGCGGCTTCAGATGTTCTGCCCACCGAAGTCGATACCCATACCCAGCTGACCAAAACCATCCGGCTCGGCATTCCGCTGATCTCCTCGGCCATGGATACGGTAACCGAAGCGCCAATGGCCATTGCCATGGCCCAGATGGGCGGCATCGGCGTTATCCATCGCAATCTTGAGATTGAAGAGCAGGCCGAACAGGTTCGCCGGGTGAAAAAGTTTGAAAGCGGCATGGTGGTCAACCCGGTGACCATTGCCCCTAACTCCACTTTGTCGGAAGCCCTGATGCTGATGGAACGCCATCATATTTCGGGCATTCCGGTGGTGGAAGGTGCCCATGGCACGCTGGCGGGCAAGCTGGTCGGCATTCTGACCAACCGCGATGTGCGTTTCGCGACCGACCCCAGCCAGGCTGTTGACGAGCTGATGACCAAGGATGGTCTGGTCACCGTCAAAGAAGGCGTGCACATGGAAGAAGCCAAAAAGCTTCTGCACAAGCACCGCATTGAAAAGCTGCTGGTCGTCGATGGCGATTACCGTTGCGTTGGCCTGATCACCGTCAAGGACATCGAAAAGGCCCAGAAATTCCCGCAGTCCTGCAAGGACGAGCGTGGCCGTCTGCGTGTTGCCGCCGCCACCACCACGGGCGAAAAAGGTTTCCTGCGCGCGCAGGCCCTGATCGATGCCGAATGTGATGTCATCGTCGTCGATACTGCCCATGGCCATTCCAAGGGCGTGCTGGAAGGCGTGGCGCGGATCAAGAAGCTTGCTGGCAAGTGTCAGGTTCTGGCCGGGAATGTCGCCACGGCCGATGGCGCTAAGGCGCTGATCGATGCAGGTGCCGATGCGGTCAAAGTTGGTATTGGGCCGGGTTCGATCTGCACCACCCGCATTGTGGCCGGTGTTGGTGTGCCGCAGCTGACCGCCGTGATGGATGCCGCCGAAGTCGCCCACAAGGCAGGTATTCCGGTGGTCGCCGATGGCGGTATCAAATTCTCCGGCGATCTGGCCAAGGCGATTGCTGCCGGTGGTGATGTCGGCATGATCGGCTCGCTGCTGGCTGGCACCGAAGAAAGCCCTGGAGAAGTGTTCCTGTATCAGGGCCGCTCCTACAAGGGCTATCGCGGTATGGGCTCGCTGGCCGCCATGGCGCGCGGTTCGGCCGATCGCTATTTCCAGGGCGAAGTCAAAGACGCTGGCAAGCTGGTTCCGGAAGGCATCGAAGGTCAGGTGCCGTACAAGGGCTCGGTTACCCAAGTGGTCCATCAGATCATCGGCGGCTTACGCGCCGCGATGGGATACACCGGGGCTGCCAGCATCGAAGACATGCACAAGAAGGCCCAGTTCGTACGCATCACCAATGCCGGTATGGCCGAAAGCCATGTTCATGGCGTGACGGTAACCCGTGAAGCGCCGAACTATCCCGGCGCGGGCCAGTAAGAATTTGTTTGGGCGTTAAACCAAAGACAAAAGGCCGGAACGAAATCGTTCCGGCCTTTATTTTATTTATATCACAACGACTTATCGCGTTACTTTAAACGATTGGGCAAAGTCGGCCAAATCCCGGCACACATCATAGCCATGCTGTTTCGCCCAGGATGCATGTTCTGCCCCCTCGCCGGTTTCGACCAGAAACCCGGTGGCACCCACCGCATCGGCCAGTTCCAGATCCGACAGTTTGTCACCGACAACAAAGGAATGTGACGGATCAAGGCCATGCTCGTGCGCGGCACGGTCAATCATGCCGGGGCGTGGTTTGCGGCAGGTGCAGTCGTCCTCCGCCACATGGGGGCAGAAATACCAGTCGAGGATGGTGATCCCCTCCTCTGCCAGCAATTCGGCCACCCGGGCATTGACCGCGATGGCATCCTGCGTGGTGAAGCGGCCCCGGGCGATACCCGACTGGTTCGACACCACCACCAGCGCATAGCCCATGTTGGCCAGCGCCTTTAAACCGGTCACGGCACCCCGCTCCAGCTCGACACCGGCCGGATCGCTCAAATACTGCTTATCAACAATGATGGTGCCATCACGATCGAGAAAAATGGCGGATGTACCAATCATATCGGACACGTCATGCGTAACCCATTTCTGCCTCGACCGCGCCACACAGCATATGGCCGATCAGGATATGACATTCCTGAATGCGCGCCGTGACAGGCGACGGTACAATCAGTGAAATATCGCAGACATCTGGCAGCTTGCCGCCGGTGCCGCCGCCAAAGCCCACCGTCACCAGCCCCATGTCACGGGCCAGTTTCAGCGCCTTCAGCACATTCGGGCTGTTGCCCGAGGTCGAGATGCCGATGGCAACATCGCCCTTGCGGCCCAGACCTTCAACCTGACGGGAAAACAGATCCTCGAACCCGTAATCATTGCCGATGGCCGTCAGTGCCGAGGTATCTGTCGTCAGCGCAATCGCCGCCAGCGACGGGCGGTTTTTGCGATAGCGCACCACCAGTTCGGTGGCCAGATGCTGAGCATCGGCCGCGCTGCCACCATTGCCGAAGAACAGC
>JBAVPS010000271.1:0-10232 GCA_049693315.1 Rhizomicrobium sp.
GTCGATAAAGTGCTGTTGCGTAATTGCGTGGTGGTGAACGGGCTTGATGTTGATTTTGCCACCAATGGATCGCGGCTGGCGAGCCTGCATCTGGCTGGCACCATGGGTAAGTCTACCCTGCAAGGATCTCTGTCGCAGAATGTTGCCGGCCGTAACGTGACGGTGCGTGTCGACGATGCCGGTCAGCTGCTGAAAGGGCTGTACGGGATTGCCGGTTTGCGCGGCGGCAAAATCGATATGGCGGCGTTTTTCCCCGGCCGGTCTACTGATCCGCCATCGCACGACAGCAACGCCCCTGACTTCAAGGGCAAGCTGGTGATGAAAGATTTCATCGCCGTTGATCAGCCCTTTCTGGCGCGTTTGTTCACGGCGGGTTCGCTTGGCGGCATGGTCAACCTGATGCAGGGCGAAGGCATTGCGGTCGATATGCTGGAAATGCCGTTTGCGTCACGCAATAACGTGATTTCCATTCAGGGAATGCGCGCGGTCGGTCCGGCTGTTGGGTTGACCGGTGAAGGCTATATCGACCGGCCACAGGGGCTGATTGCGCTGAAAGGCACGTTGGTGCCGCTCTATGGTCTCAACAGTGTGCTGGGCGTAATCCCGCTTCTTGGCGATGTGCTGACCTCGAAAAAAGGCGAGGGGATTTTCGGCATGAGCTATACCGTGCGCGGCAACGTCGAGGAGCCTTCAATCAGCGTCAATCCGCTGTCGGTGCTGGCACCGGGTATCCTGCGCCGCTTGTTCGAGGGCCGCCCGCTGAACGCGTTGCAGGCTCCGAGCAATAATCCGCAAAAAACACCACCGGCCAAAAAGGCCGTGCGCTGATTTTTATGGCGTCCGCCGGCGGGATGTTTTCCGCTTAAAGGTTGGTGTTTGTTTTGCTGTCGGGTTCTTCGCGCAAATAGCTGTTGATCGCATCATAGGCTGCTACTGCGGATGTCGGTGTTTGCGGCAGATCAAGATAGCCATCTTTGAACTTGACCATCAGTCCGCTGTAGCGATGTCCGCCGCCACTGACATTGCCGAGCCAGTCGATGGTGAGCCGCCGCCAGGTCAGGCGCGGAATGCGTTCATAGCCATAGGTGATGTCACCGCTGATCCGCCGGGCGACGCCTTCACAGATACCGCGCCGCATCGAGGCTTTGACTTCTTTGGCCACGGCCTCGCTGTTGATGATACGTAAGATCTTATAGAGGGCGAGCTTGACCTCGTTATAGGGCAGATAACCTTCCAGCTCCTGCAAGGGCACGTCGCGGCTTTGCAGCACCCGCAAGCGGCTGGCCAGCCACGAACGCTCCTCCGGGAACAGGAATTTGGGCCGTTCGCCACAGGCCACGGCATAGTCGATCAGATTCTGGCGGGGCAGGCGGGCGTGCATCCAGCCATCGGGGGCTTCCGTCACCTGACGGATCATGCCCTTTTCAAGATGTTCCTCCAGCCGCAGATAGCGTGCGGTGCTGGGCGAGCCAACCGGGTCATCTTCGCGTGGTTCCCAGGCGTTCCACAGCCAGGCGGCCTGCCAGGTTTCAAAGCTTGGCTGCGCGTCCCAATAGTCATAGCGCGCCGGGGTCGGCGGCGGCATGTCGGGTAGCAGTGTCGGTTCCGGCAACGGTTCAACATCAAAGGCGGTAACAGGCAGTGCCGGGTCGTCGTTGGCCGCTGTCGCCGCGTCTTCGGCACTGATATCGCGTTCGGGGGCCGGCAGATCGGTTTCGACCGCATCGGCGGTAAGGTCGGCTTCCTCTCCAATTGTTTCGGCCAGCAGATCGCTTTCAAGCTCGACTGCCTGCTGCACCACCGGCAGATCCTCGGTGGGGCTGATCGGTATTGGGGCGGCTTCTTCCTCGGTCACCGTGTCGGGCAGAATATCCGCCGCATCCTCGGCAGACTGGTCGGTGGCGGTTGGCGGGGCTACGGGCAGAATCGTGGCAATCGCTTCCGGGGCAGCGGCCACCGTAATGGTTTCCGATACGGCCTTTGCCACCGGCATCGGTTCGGCCACGGTTTCGGATGGCGGTGGGCTCTGCACATCACCAACCGCCAGTTTGGCCAGCGGAACCGTTTCGGCTTTGGTGGCCTGTGCGCTGCTCAATACGACGCTTGCGGCGGCGGTCACCTCCGGCGGCGGGGGCGGTAAGGCGGTATCTTCTGCGGCTGGTAATGGGATGGCATCGTCATCCGGCGCAGCATCGGCCACAGGCTGATCGGTTTCGGCCTCGACGCTCACCGTCGGTGCCAGCTCCCACGGCTCTGCCGCGACAGGATGTGTTTCGGGCGGCGGGGTGGGCTGATGCGGGGCGGTGTAGGGGATAACGCGGGTGGTTTCCGCAATGGCGGCACTGGCGGGCAGCACAAGTGCATCGCTGCTTGAAACGCTGGCCACGGTTGGGCTGGCGATGGGTTCTGGTTTGACCTCCGCTGCGGTCAGCGGCGCTTCGGCGGTGGTTTCCGCCACGCCATGCTGTGCGGGGACTTCTATGGTGACGGTGGGGGTAATTTCCCATGGCTCGGGCGCGGGTGTGGCCGGGGCCGTTTTGATCGTCACCGGTGCCAGATCAACGGGCGACAGTACGGCGGGGGCCGGTGTTGCTTCTACAACCGGTGTGATCGTGATCTCTGGTGCAAGCCGGTCTGGCGTAACAAGGGGGGCGACGTCTGGCGTGGCATCTGGCGCAACTTCTGCGCTGTGTTCCGCCACCGCTTCGTCCATCAGCACGTATGCTGCGGTCTCGTCCTGTGTCTGGGGTGCCAGATCGTGGGTGGGGGGCTCGCTGACCGGACACACTGTCAGCTGGGTGCTGTCCAGAACGGGCTCACTGCCCGCCGGCAGAATGGGGGCGATATCCGGTTCAGATACCCTGGTGGCGGTCTGAATGTGGGGTGGGGTTTCATCCACCACCGGCACAAACGTGGCTGTTTCCGGCGCGGCGCTGATCGGCGCGGTGATATCAGGCTCGTCCGCCGCGTCTGTGGTGGTGTCGGGTTCAATATCCCATGGTTCGGGCTGGGCCGCGGCAGCTGTGGCCAGCGCCGTTTCGGCGGCTGCCCAATTGGTCGGGTTTTCAGATGGGACGGGGGCCTGATGCGCCGGGGCCGTGGGTTCCTGCCGGTGCGCGGGGGACGCCGTTTTGCGGCTTGGGGCAGGCAACCGTGCCCATGCCGCACGCCACAGTCCGGGCGAGGCCAGCGTTGCCAGTGTCAGACCGGCAGCAAAGGCGGTCAGCATGGAATCGGCGCTGTGGATAACCAGCCATTGCGCGGCGTCGGTCAGGCCGAGATGGTCTGGCACACTATGGCCCTGACAGGCGATCCAGAACAGCGCCACCACAATACGTAAGGCCAGCCAGACATCTGCCGACAGCAGAAATATCGCCACCAGACCGGTGGCAAAGGCCACCACCACCGGGTCAAAGCTGTGGTTGGCGAGCCATTCCTCGGCATCGATCAGTGCGCCGAAATCCGGAAAAATGTTGAACAGTACCGACAGCAGAAACACCGCTACGCACAGCCTGGCCGTCCATATGATGTTTGCGATCCGGTTCATGTCATGCGTTCGGTTGTTGGCGGTGTTGCGCGTCGTGATCAGGTTCCCGTTGCCGGCAGGTTACAGCGTAATCGGATGATGGCTTAAGGCAAATAGTGTGAAGCTGGACTGCTCAAAATGGTGGCGGCTCTCCCCCCGGATCACTACGCGAGATATATACAGTACACTTCCCTAAGGCAGATGAAAAGCAAACGAAAACAGGGGCTGACACAATGTGTCGCCCCTGTTTTGGTACGCTGGGCGGGGTTGTATTGTTCCGACCCCGGCACTGGTGCCGCTTATTGCGGTTTGACCAGGATGTGTTTCTTTTTGCCGTATTGAACGATGAAGGCGCCCGTCTCAGGATCTACGTCTTGTTTTCGCCTCAGAACAGTTGCGTCATCCGTTTGGAGGGAAATGCCATTTATCTTAACTGCGCCTTCGGCAATTTTTCGACGTGCGTCAGATAGAGATTTAGCAATACCTGATTCCTTCAGAATTGCTTCATTTGTTCGTTCGTCCCAGCCTTGGCCACCGTCCCAAATCATAACGACGCTAGGCATCCCTGCCGTGACGGCACCCTGTTCAAAGGTTTTGCGGGCGGTTTCGGCGGCAGTTTCGGCGGCGGTGCGGCCATGGGCCAGTGCGGTCGTTTGTGTGGCGAGGATTTTCTTGGCCTCGTTCAGTTCGGCCCCTTCAAGCGATTCCAGCCGGACGATCTCGGCTTCCGAAAGTTCGGTGAACAGGCGCAGGAAGCGGCCGACATCGGCATCCTCGGTGTTGCGCCAGTACTGCCAGTAGTCATAGCTGGACAGCATATCCTCGTTCATCCACACCGCCCCGGCGGCGGATTTGCCCATCTTGGCCCCCGATGCGGTGGTCAGAAGCGGCGAGGTCAGGCCGAACAGCTCGGCCCCTTGCAGGCGGCGGCCCAGGTCGGTGCCCGAAACGATATTGCCCCACTGATCCGAACCGCCACATTGCAGTCGGCAGCCGGTGCGCTTGTACAGCTCGACGAAGTCATAGGCCTGCAGAATCATGTAGTTGAATTCGAGAAAGCTTAAGGGCTGATCTCGTTCGAGCCGCAGCTTGACGGATTCGCGCGTCAGCATCTGGTTGACCGAGAAGTGGCGGCCGACATCGCGCAGGAAGTCGATATATTGCAGGCTGCATAGCCAGTCGGCGTTATCCATCATCACCGCGTCGGTCGGCCCGTCACCGAATTTCAGGAAACGTTCGAACACCTTAAAGATGCCACGCTTGTTTTCGGCAATGGTCTCGTCGGTCAGCAGCTTGCGCGCTTCGTCCTTACCCGACGGATCGCCGATGCGGGTGGTGCCTCCGCCCATCAGCACAATCGGCTTGTGACCGGCTTGTTGCAGGCGGCGCAGCGTCATGATCTGGACCAGGCTGCCGACATGGAGCGATTGGGCGGTACAATCAAAACCGATATAGGCCGGCACCGGGGTTTTCTGTAAATAGAGCGCGTCGAGCGCCTCCGGGTTGGTGGCGGCGTAATACGCACCACGGGCCGTCACGGTTTGTAGAAATTCCGAGCGGAACTGGGGTGCGTTGGTCATGATATACCTCTTGGGGTTAAAACAGGCGGGGCTCATAGCACGAATGGAAGTGATGCAAAACGTCATTGGCTTGATGAGCGGCACTTCGCTTGATGGTGTTGATGCCGCGCTGCTGCAAACCGACGGTGTCCGGGTTGGGTATGCCGGGGCCGCGCTGACCCATGGCTATGACGATGCCATGCGGGCCTGTTTGCGCCGTGCGCTGGTCGAAGCCGCCCAAACCGAGGCCAATGTGGCGACACCGGCGATTGCCGAGGCCGAAACGCGGTTAACCGATGCCCATGCCACCGCAGTGGCGGATTTGCTGGAAAAAGCCGGGCTTTCCCCCGAGGACGTCGCCCTGATCGGCTTTCACGGCCAGACGGTACTGCACCGCCCCGCCGAGCGGCGCACCTGGCAGATTGGTGATGGTCAGGGGCTCGCCGATGCCACAGGAATCGATGTGGTGGCAGATTTTCGTAAGGCCGATGTGGCAGCGGGGGGCGAGGGCGCGCCACTGGTGCCGCTGTACCATGCCGCTTTGGTGCAATCTTGCCGGGATCTGACGCTGCCGGTGGCGGTGGTCAATATCGGTGGGGTGGCCAATGTCACCTATGTCGGTGAAAAAACTGGCGCGGAGGGGGCGATTCTGGCCTTTGATACCGGCCCCGGTAATGCCCCGATTGACGATTGGGCCAAGCGCCATACCGGTCAGCCGGTGGATAAAGACGGGGCGCTGGCGGCGGCGGGGGTTGTGGATAACGCGGTGCTGGACCAGATGCTGGCGGCCCCATTCTTTGACCGTGTTCCGCCTAAGTCTTTGGATCGGTTTGACTTTACTGCGAATCGGGTGGCCGGGTTATCCCCTGCTGACGGGGCGGCGACGCTGACGGCCTTTACCGCGGCCGCGATTGCGGCGGCGGCGCGGCATTTTCCCGCCCCGCCAACCGTGTGGATCATCTGTGGCGGCGGGCGGCATAACCCGGTGCTGATGCAGGAACTGGTGTCACGGCTGCCGGTGCCGGTGCTTCCGGCCGAGGGTTTCGGCTGGCGTGGCGATGCGCTGGAAGCCGAGGCCTTTGCCTTTTTAGCCGCCCGTTCGGTGCGGGGGCTGCCGCTCAGTCTGCCCGGCACCACCGGCGTGGCCACCCCCCAAACCGGCGGGCGGCTGTTCCGCCACTCTTAAAGCAAAACGGCCTTACCCCGTCGGGATAAGGCCGTGAATGTTAATTGTCGCGGCGGATGGCGCGAGCCCAAGCGGCGCTTTGAGCGTAAAAAAGTCTACCGCCCTTCCGGGTGGGCCATACGGTAGGAGGTGTATTCCTTGACCTCGTCCACGACATCGGATTCGTAGCCGTCAAAGAAGTGGTTGGCCCCTTCGACCTTTTCGTACGAGATCTTGATGCCCTTCTGCTGGGTCAGGCGATCGACCAGTTTCTGTACATCTGGTTCCGGCACCACCATGTCACGCGTGCCATGGACGAACAGACCCGATGCCGGGCAGGGCGCCAGGAAGGCAAAATCGTACATGCTGGCCAGCGGGGCAATCGAAACAAAACCGGTGATTTCCGGTCGGCGCATCAATAACTGCATGCCGATCCAGGCCCCGAAAGAAATGCCGCACACCCAGACAAAAGACGGGTTGGGATAAAGCGTGTTCATCCAGTCGAGCACGGCAGCAGCGTCCGACAACTCGCCTGCGCCGGCATCGAACGAACCCTGGCTGCGCCCGACGCCACGGAAATTGAACCGCACCGTGGTGCAACCCATGCCGTGGAACATGTGAAACAGGTCATAGACCAGCGGGTTGTTCATATTGCCGCCGAACTGCGGATGCGAATGCAGGATCAGCGCCATCGGCGCGCCGGGGGCTTTCTGTTTGAGATAGCGGGTTTCGATCCGGCCGGCGGGTCCGGGAAGGACAATGTCTGGCATGCTGCGAAGATCCTTCGAACTGGTGAGCGAAATTTCTAATGTCTGCGGTGTATTAGGTTTAAGCGATATATTCCCGGTTGCCGACTGGCACTTTACCTGCTTGTGTTTTGGGCCAGTGGCCTTATCGTGTAGCGCAACAGGTCTTAACGGCGTTGCGTGACCAAAACCAAGCAGAGCCTGGGCATTTTGGTCCGGCGCTACAGCCGCTATTGTGGAACAAATCCCCAGGAAAACAAGCCGTTGTCATAATTCTGCGGCCTGTGCCCTCAAGAATACTTGACCTGCTCACTTGGTAAACCTATATCCTACTGGACCACCGCAAAATGGATGGCGTCGGTATATCTACACCAAGCGGCCCCCTAAAAGGCAAGTAAAACGCTTGCGGCGCAAGGAGAAGCAGATGAGATTGAGTACCAAAGGGCGGTATGCAGTCATGGCGATGGCGGATCTGGCCTCGCATGAAGCGGCGCTGCGCCCCGTTTCGCTGGCGGATATCGCCGAGCGGCAAGAAATTTCCCTGTCCTATCTCGAACAGCTCTTCGCCAAGTTGCGGCGCGGCGGTCTGGTGTCGAGCGTGCGCGGCCCCGGCGGCGGCTATCGCTTAAGCCGTCCCGGTACCGATATTCGGGTTTCCGACATTATCGTGGCGGTGGACGAGCCGATCGAGGCCACCCGTTGCAAGCTGGGCAGCGCCAAAGGCTGCAGCATGAGCGGCGGGCGCTGCATCACCCACGATCTGTGGGAAGAGCTTGGCTATCAGATTCACAAATATCTGTCCGGTGTCACCCTGGCCGATGTGGTTGAGAAGAAGCTCATGCGTTCCGAAGCGGCCGGCGAGGAGACGGAGGTTCCGTCCGATAGCATCGCGGCCTGACAGGCTGGCGTCTTATGATTTATCTGGATCACAACGCTGCCTCGCCGCTTCGGCCCGAGGCTAAGCGGGCCATGGCCGCCGCATGCGAGCTGGCCGGTAACCCGTCTTCGGTGCACCGCGCCGGGCGTGAGGCACGCGCCGTGCTGGAAAATGCCCGTGCGGATGTGGCCGCGCTGGTCGGGGGCAGTCCTGCTGAGGTGATTTTTACCGCCGGTGGAACCGAGGCCGATGCCTTGGTTCTGTGGGGGGCGGTGCTGGCCGATTCGTCGATCAAAAGGCTGATTATTTCCGCCGTCGAGCATGATGCGGTGCGCGCCAATGCGGCATTGGTGGCCGAAAAACATGGCATTACGCTTCAAATTCTGCCGGTAACCCGTGATGGTGTCGCCGATCTGGGGGCCCTGCGGGGTCTGTTATCCACAGGTGGGCGGGCTCTGGTGGCGCTGATGACCGCCAACAATGAAACCGGCGCGATACAGCCGGTTTCCGAAGCGGCCCGCATGGTGCACGACGCTGGCGGGCTGATTTTCTCGGATGCGGTGGCGGCGGTTGGCAAAGTGGCGCTGCCTTCGGTCGATTATCTTACCATTGGCGGCCATAAAATTGGCGGTCCGATGGGAACCGGAGCTGTGGTGCTGGGCAAGGATGTGCCCTTTGCACCACTTCTTCGCGGTGGTGGTCAGGAAGCATCGCGCCGGGCAGGCAGCGAAAACCTGGTTGCGCTGGCTGGCTTCGGTGCGGCGGCGCATTTGGCGGCGACTGAACGGGCCAATGTCGCAAACATCACAGTGCGGGATGATTTTGAACAGGCCTTGCATGCTGCATGTTCCGAAGTGGTGATTTTTTCGGAAACTGTTCCGCGGCTGTGGAATACCTGTTTGTTCGCCGTGCCGGGCATGGCGGCGGAAAATGCGCTGATGGCGCTCGATTTAGACGGGATTTGCCTGTCGCGCGGGGCGGCGTGCTCCTCGGGCAAGGTCAAAACCTCGCATGTTTTGACGGCGATGGGTGTTCCGGAAGATTTGGCACGATGTGTGCTGCGTATAAGCTTTGGCTGGAATTCCCGTACCGCGGATGGCGAAGCGGCCTTAGCGGGGCTTTCCAGTTTCTGGCAGCGCGTACGGGCTTTGCCCGGGCGCGCTGCTGCATGAGGCAGATATGACGGATGATCAGGCTGTGGCCGATGTAAACGATCTGGCCGGTTTAAACGAAAAGTACAAATACGGTTTTGTGACGGATATCGACACCGAAACCGCACCAAATGGTTTGAACGAAGATACGGTGCGTTTCATATCGATGAAGAAGCGCGAGCCGGAATGGATGCTGGAATGGCGTCTGGCGGCTTTTCGCAAGTGGTGCGAGATGAAAGAGCCCAATTGGGCCCGCGTGCACTATCCGCCGATTGATTATCAGGATTCGACCTATTTCGCCGCGCCCAAGGTCACCGAAAAACTCGGCAGTATGGACGAGGTCGACCCCAAGCTGATTGAGACCTACAACAAGCTCGGCATCCCGCTGTCTGAACAGATGGCGCTGGCGGGCGTGGCGGTCGATGCGGTGTTCGATTCGGTTTCGGTTGCCACCACCTTTAAAGAGACGCTGAAAAAATCCGGGGTGATCTTCTGCCCGATTTCCGAAGCAATCCGGGACTATCCCGATCTGGTGAAAAAATATCTCGGTTCCGTCGTGCCGGTGGGGGATAATTTCTTCTCGGCGCTGAATGCGGCGGTGTTTTCCGATGGCTCGTTCGTCTACATCCCCAAGGGCGTGCACTGCCCGATGGAGCTGTCGACATATTTCCGCATTAATGCTTCGAAATCCGGCCAGTTTGAACGTACACTGATTATTGCCGACGAAGCGTCCTACGTCTCCTATCTCGAAGGCTGTACCGCGCCGATGCGCGATGAAAACCAGCTGCATGCCGCGGTGGTCGAGCTCATTGCGCTTACCGATGCCGAAATCAAATATTCCACCGTGCAGAACTGGTATCCCGGTGACGAGAACGGTAAGGGCGGTATTTATAATTTCGTCACCAAGCGCGGTGACTGTCGCGGTGACCGTTCCAAGATTTCGTGGACACAGGTTGAAACCGGCTCGGCCATCACCTGGAAATATCCCAGCTGTATCCTGCGCGGCGATGACACGGTGGGCGAGTTTTTCTCGGTTGCGGTGACCAATAACTGCCAGCAGGCCGATACCGGCACAAAGATGATCCATCTGGGCAAGAACTCGCGCTCGCGTATCATCTCCAAGGGCATCAGTGCCGGGCGGTCGCAAAACACCTATCGTGGTCTGGTCAGTGTGCACCCTAAGGCCGACAAGGCGCGCAACTATACCC
>JBAVPS010000272.1:0-1929 GCA_049693315.1 Rhizomicrobium sp.
AGAAATTTGTGCGCCACCGTCAAAAAAACTTTGCACGAGGTTTACCAAGCGGTTGTCCGCCAGCCCCCAAAAGGGCCAGAACGCTTGCTCCCTGCACCCTTAAGGCCGTAAACAGCGACAGAGTAAAGCTGCGTCGCCGCGCTTGAATCCACACGCATTTTCCCTTTCCTACGGAGGATCACATGACCACCAGAGCCCCGGCTCCGTTTAAAGAACGCCTTTATCCCGGCTACAGCCAGGCGATGACGTTAACGGGTAAACCGCTCGCCTCCGAGAAGACGAAATACCAGCGCATCGAGATTTTCGACACGGTTCAGAACGGCCGCGTCATGGCGCTGGACGGCGTGGTGCAGATCACCAACCGGGACGAAAGCGCCTATGCCGAGATGCTGACCCACCTGCCGATGCTCGAGCATGGCAAGGTTAAGTCGGTCATGATCGTCGGTGGCGGCGACCTTTCGATTGCCGATGAAGCCTTGAAACATAAGGGCGTTAAGGAAGTCGTGCTGGTAGATATCGACGGCCGCGTGGTCGAGCTGTGCCAGAAATACTTCTCCGATGTTAACGCTAAAGCCTTCCGTGACCGCCGGATCCGCATCGAAATCGCCGATGCGTTCGAGTTTCTTGGTCGCAAGGAAAACAAAACCCGGTTTGATCTGATCGTCGGCGACAGGCCCGACCCGATCGGCCCCGGCCAAGCCCTGTTCGGCGAAACCTTCTATGAACGCATCAAAAAAGCTCTGAAACCGGGCGGTATTGCCACCTTCCAGACTGGTGTGCCGTTCTATCAGCCGACGGAAGTGACCGAGACGCTGCGCGATCTGAAGCGCTTCTTCCCGCAATCCGGCCTCTATCTCACCGTGGTGCCGAGCTATATTGGCGGCTTCATGGCGCTGACCTGGGCGGCCAAGGGCTGCCGTCTGGGCACGCCGAAGGGCATCAAAAAGGCTGGTGCCGCCTTCCGCCGCCTGAAAATCAAGACCGATTACTACACCCCGGCCATCCACGCGGCGGCGTTTGCCCTGCCAGCCTGGATCGAACGCTTAAAGCCGTAAGTGGTTTAAAATAGTGCCTTCTTAAACCCGCGCCGAATCTTTCCGGTGCGGGTTTTGTTTGCCCACAACAGCAATTTACCGTTTTACAATAAAATATGTTGCCGTTTATCGATAATGTTGTATATTGATATTCAATAAATAACAGGGGTATGCGATGAAACACCTACCGAAACTACCAAAAATCCTGCGTTATCTGTTTACCGCCTTGTGTGGGTTTTGCCTGCTCGGTGCCGTACTTATGTGTGTGGTAATGATTTTTCCAGCACCACCACTGGTGCACTTTGGCGAGGTATCCGTCGGCGATGTTACCTTTGCGCCGCCACAAGGCACACTAGTGTTGCACCCGCAAGGTATGACCAAAAGCATTTTGATCACCAAAGTACATGGCGATATTTCATGGCGACCGGAGGACAACACAACATTTACCGCCATGCTTCAGCGCATCATTTTGCCGGCAGCAATTCTTTCGGCCTTAGCCTATGCACTGATGTTCGATTTATTCCGGCGGCTATTCTATCAAGTCGAACATGGTGAAGGCTTCACCGAGAAAACCGTCCGTCTTGTGCGACGGTTAGGCGGGATATTGATATTTTTTGCACTTGCTCAAGCGGCTGCCGACAGTTGGATGGCAACGGCAATCGCCAACATGCTTCAACTGCAACAACTGAAAGGCACTGGCGTTTCTGTTGCCATTAATGCTGATCCCTCACTCTTTGGGGGTAGCTTATTCTTCACCGGGCTGATCGTTCTTGCCCTGTCCGAGGTTTTTCGTCAGGGGCTGATCCTGAAACGCGAAAATGACCTGACGGTCTGAGAACCACCATGACCATCAAACTGAACCTAGACAAGGTAATGGCGGACCGACGCTTCAGCC
>JBAVPS010000273.1:0-2936 GCA_049693315.1 Rhizomicrobium sp.
AGACCAGACCGGCGATTTCCGACAAAGCAAACGAAAATTCGATCCCCGTAATACCATGGGCATGGCCACGCCACAGCAGGAACACACTGAGCGCCAGCCCGAGCGTAATGCCATAGGCCCCAAGCCCAATCACCACCACATAGGAAACCGGGCTATGACAGGCCCAAACATAAACGCGTTTTACCGCATTCATTTTAAGCCCCGGCTGCCCGGCTTAATCGCTTCGGTTCCTTTCAGGTGATCCGGCAGCTGATCGGCAGGCCAGGCCGGTACCTTAATTGCAGCAAGCGAAATCAGCGGCACGCCGACATCGGCCGAACCGCCCGAACGATCAATCAGACAGGCCGCCGCCACCGGATTGCCGCCCATGGACCGAATGGCTTCAATGCATTCGCGCGAGGAAAGCCCCGTGGTGACGATGTCTTCCACCATCAGAACCGGCTGACCGGGTTTAAGCTCGAACCCGCGGCGCAGGGCGAACTGACCGTTTTCGCGTTCCACATACATCGCCGGCAATTTCATCTGACGGCCCATTTCATAGCCCGGCACAATGCCACCAACCGCTGGCGATACGATGACTTCAATGGGATCGTTCACCGCCGCACGGATTTTTTCGGCCAGCGCGGCGCACAGACGGGCGGTACGCTCTGCATCCTGAAACACCCGCGCCTTCTGCAAAAAAGTATCGGAATGTAAACCGCTGGAAAGAATGAAATGGCCTTTCAGCAAAGCCCCGGCGGCTTTGAATTCATCCAGCACCTGTTCCGTCGTCATCATGATTGTGGCTTTCGTTTCTACTCTTCTTCAAGACCGCGCACGCGGTCCACCATTTCAACCGAGGAATTGACGCGCAACGCGCCCAGAATGTTCTGCAAATGCCCGACATCACGCACCAGCACATCGACCAGAAAATCGAAGAACAGCATGTTGCGATTGGTCGTTTTCATGTTGTGAATGTTGCCGCCGCTGTTACCGATCACCGTCATGGCGGCGCCGATCGAGCCGGGCTCGTTCTTCACCCGCACCGACAGCCGTGCGATCGACGGGCCAGATTCCGCCGCGTAATCGCTCCAGGCAACATCAAGCCAGTCGTCCATACTGGTTTGGGCTTTTTCAAGCTCGCCGCAATCGATGGTGTGAATAACCACCCCCTCGCCCGGCACCCGTAAGCCCACGATACGATCCCCCGGCAAGGGATGGCAGCAGGTACCCAGACGATAGGCCACGCCAGCCGTCAGTCCACGGACGGAAATCGGCTTGTTCCCCGTGGGCTCGGCCAGCGCAACGGCTTTACGTTTTTCCGGATCGTTTTTCAGTTCAGGATAAATTGCGACCAGCACTTCGTAGCCACGCAAAGCACCACTGCCGACATCGGCGAAAATGTCTTCGGCCTTGGCCACGCGCAGCTTCTGCACCACCTGACTCAGCGCTTTTTCGGACAGCTCGACACCCTCGTCCAGGAAGATTTTTTCGAGAATTTTCCGGCCGAATTTGATGTGTTCGCCACGCTGGGCCTGACGCAGATATTTGCGAATTTCCGCCCGCGCCCGCCCGGTCACCACAAACTGTTCCCACAGCGGCGACGGGGTTTGTTCCTTGTTGACGATGATCTCGACCTGATCGCCATTGCGTAAAGGGGTGTAGAGCGGTTCATGCTTGCCGTTGACCTTGGTCCCGACAATGTGGTGGCCCAGATCGGTATGGACGTAATACGCGAAATCAACCGGCGTTGCCCCACGTGGCAGCGGAATAAGATCCCCTTTGGGGGTGAAGCAGAAAACCTGATCCTGATACAGATTAAGCCGGGAATGCTCGAAAAACTCCTCGGCGGTTTCCCCGCTTTCCAGCAGATCGACCATCTCGCGCAGCCATTCATAGGCCTTGATCTCGACCTCGCCGTCGCTGTGGCGCGCCGGGGCATGATCGCGATAGCGCCAATGCGCCGCCACGCCTTTTTCGGCAATATCATGCATTTCCTGGGTGCGGATCTGCACTTCCAGACGCTGATGCTCGGGCCCGATCAAAGTCGTATGCAGCGATTGATAGCCGTTCGGTTTGGGGACCGAGATAAAATCCTTGAACCGCACCGGCACCGCCGGCCAGGCCATATGCAGAATGCCGAGCGCACGATAGCAATCGGCCGGGTCTTTCAAAATAACCCGGAAACCAAAAATATCCGACAGCTGCTCAAAGCTGATCTGCTTATCACGCAGCTTGCGCCAGATCGAAAACGGCCGCTTGGAACGACCATAAACATAGGCATCCAGACCATGCTCGGCCAGCTTGCGTTTCAGCTGATCGGAAATCCGGGTGATGAGTTGGTTGTTGCTGGCATTAAGCCGTTCAAGACGGCTGACGATCGAGCTGCGCGCTTCGGACTGCAGTTCCGCAAAGGCCAGATCTTCCAGCTCCTCGCGCACATGCTGCATGCCGATGCGGCCCGCCAGCGGGGCATAAATGTCGAAGGTTTCCTGAGCAATGCGGCGGCGGCGTTCCGGCTGCTTGATGAAATGCAGCGTGCGCATATTGTGGGTGCGGTCGGCCAATTTCACCAGCAGCACGCGCAGGTCGTTCGACATGGCCAGCATCAGCTTGCGGAAATTCTCCGCCTGCTTGGTGCGTTCGGAAAACAGCTCAAGCTTGGACAGCTTGGTCACACCATCGACCAGATCGGCGATCTCTTTACCGAAGTTCTTTTCGATATCTTCGTAGGTGGCGACCGTGTCTTCGATGGTGTCGTGCAGCAGCGCGGTGGCAATGGTCGACTCATCGAGCTTCATGTCGGTGAGCAACGCCGCCACTTCCAGCGGATGCGCAAAATAGGGATCGCCCGAGGCCCGGAACTGCTTTCCGTGCGCCTTCATGGCGTAAACATAGGCTTTGTTCAGCAGCGCCTCGTCGACATCGGGGTCATAGGCTTTGACCCGGTCGATCAG
>JBAVPS010000274.1:0-4159 GCA_049693315.1 Rhizomicrobium sp.
TAGTCGAAGCTGGCGTAACCACGGGTGACCGACTTCAGCCGGTCATAGAAATCGAACACCACTTCGTTGAGCGGCAGATGATAGACCACCATCGCCCGGGTTCCGGCATAGGTCAGCTCGATCTGGCTGCCGCGGCGGTCTTCGCACAATTTCAGTACCGAGCCGAGATGCTCGTCCGGCACTAAGATGGTGGCTTTGATCCACGGCTCTTCGATGCGGTCGATGCGAGTGACTTCCGGCATGTCGGCAGGGTTATGCAGTTCAATCAGCGAACCGTCGGTCATATAAAGGCGATAGATCACCGACGGGGCCGTAGCGATCAGATCGATATTCCATTCGCGCTCCAGTCGCTCGCGAATGATTTCGAGATGCAGCAACCCGAGGAAACCGCAGCGGAAGCCAAAGCCCAGCGCGGCGGAGGTTTCCATCTCGTAGGTGAAGCTGGCATCGTTGAGGTGCAGCTTACCCAGCGCCTCGCGCAAATCTTCAAACTGAGCGGCATCGACCGGGAACAGGCCACAGAACACCACCTGCTGGGCGGGCTTGAAGCCGGGCAGTGCGGCAGAGGCGGGGCGGCGTTCATCGGTAATGGTGTCACCCACGCGGGTATCGGCCACTTCCTTGATCGCGGCAGTGATAAAGCCGACATCGCCCGGGCCCAAACAATCCACCGGCACCTGTTTGGGGGTGAAGAATCCGGCGCGGTCGACGGTATAGCTGCCGCCCGAGGCCATCATGCGGATCTTCTGGCCAACCTTCAGCTCGCCATCCACCACCCGCACCAGCACCACAACGCCGAGATAGGAATCGTACCACGAATCAATCAGCAGGGCTTTGAGCGGCGCAGAGACATCGCCTTTGGGCGGGGGCAGCCGGGTGACAATGGCTTCGAGCACCTGATCGATGTTGAGGCCGGTCTTGGCCGAAATCGACACCGCTTCGGATGCATCAATGCCGATAACATCCTCAATCTGCTGGCGGATTCGTTCCGGTTCGGCGGCTGGCAGATCGACCTTGTTAAGCACGGGCACGATTTCCAGCCCGGCATCAATGGCGTGATAGACATTGGCCAGCGTCTGGGCCTCGACGCCTTGCGAGGCGTCCACCACCAGAAGCGCGCCTTCGCAGGCGGCCAGGCAGCGCGAGACCTCATAGGCGAAGTCGACATGGCCGGGGGTGTCCATCAGGTTAAGGATATATTCCTCACCATTATTGGCTTTGTAGTGCAGCCGGACCGTCTGCGCCTTGATGGTGATGCCGCGCTCGCGCTCGATTTCCATCGAGTCGAGCACCTGCTCCTTCATCTCGCGCGTGGTCAGGCCCCCGGTCAGCTGGATCAGCCGGTCGGCCAGGGTGGACTTGCCGTGGTCGATATGGGCCACGATCGAAAAATTTCGGATATGGGTTAGCTCGCTCATCAAGGGTTCTCATACCTTGAGCACGGCCATTCCGTCCAGCCATGAAAGGCTTTATAGATGCAAGAAGGTTGCTATATCGGGTTGGCGGGCCGGGAGTTGGTATAAAGTGGTTAAACGTTTCTGTGCCGTAGTTTTCACCATTGTGGTGACGTTTATGGGTCTGACGGCGGCGGCCAGGGCCGATATCACCCAGTTTTATGGCAATTGGGCCAACCCGAACCCCGGACCATCCGGGATTCGCCACATCGTTATCAGCCCTGCGGGCGGTAACCGCGCCTCGCTCCGGGTCTATGGCAACTGCCACCCCGGCGAGTGTAACTGGGGTGAAGTTCAGGCCGACAATGTCACCGCCCCCAATGGCAAAGACGTCATCGGACTGTCCGGGCTGATCCATTTTGGCTTTGCCCACCGCCAGATTGTGCTGAAACTGGCCCCAAACGGCCAGATTTCCTTTTGGGCCCAGTACCATTACGTCGACACTGCAGGCAAAAAAGACCGTGAAAGCATGGGCTTGCTACGCCAGAGCGACTGGCCCGGCCCGGTGAGCAAAGCCAGCTGGGAACAGCCCGCCAGCCGTGATGCCGGTTGGGGCGGCGGCCCGCGCGGCAATCCGCTGGCCAAGCCGGAACTGAAATGCGACGGCTTCAACCCGGCCGCCACCGGACTGGTGCAGGCAGGCCCCGGCTGGAATCTGGTCGCTGACGGGGTGTTTCTGACCCATACCGACTGGAACAAAAAAACCGCCCAGCAGGCGGTCGAGGTGATCCGGCATTACCGCTTCGACCACAAGTGCCATACCGGCACGATGGACTTCTGGATGAGCAATGGCCGCTTTCCGCGCGAAAAATTGACCGGGGCAAGTTGTCTGCAATTTAATTCGACCACCGCCCACAGCGTGCGCATCGAAAACACCTGGCGCGTGGTCGATGGCCCGGTCGAAATTTTCAACGCCCTGACCAGCAAAGATAACGCCACCGCCGTGCTGGCGATGATCCGGCGCAACCATCTGGAGCACAAATGTGTGCTGGGCTGGCCCAATCCGGTGATGATCTACTGGCTGAGTAAATAGTTTTTTGCTTGCGGTGGGTTCGCTTCGCCCGCCGCCTGGCGCAGGAGCTGCGAAACAGCCCCCACCCTTTGGCTTAGCTCAGGGTGGGGTATTTCCAGGAATTAGGCCCGCAAGCTGGCCCCGGTTGCCTTGGTTGCCGCTGCCACAATACGGGCGGCGACAGCCTCGATCTCGGCATCGGTCAGGGTCTTGTCCTTAGGCTGCAAGCGCACCGAAAGCGCCAGCGACTTCTTGCCTTCGGCTACGCCCTTGCCTTCATAGACATCGAACAGGCTGACGGTTTCGATCAGGGCGCGGTCAACACCTTTGACCGCCTTGACCAATTCTTCCGCCGTTACCTTGGCATCCACGACAAAAGCAAAGTCACGCTCCACCGCCTGATAGGGCGACAGGGCCTGCGCCACCTTGGCTTTGGCCTTCTGCTCGGGGATCGCGTCGAGGAAGATCTCAAACGCCACCAGCGGCACGTCGATATCAAATGCCGCCAGCAGCTTGGGGTGCAGCTCGCCGAACTGGGCCAGAACCTTGGGGCCCATTGCCAGCGTGCCGGAGCGACCGGGATGGTACCAGGAAGCCGCCCCAGCCTTGACCGGGGCATTCATCGGCGCGCCCATGGCGGCCTCGATCACACCCAGCATGTCGGCCTTGGCATCGAACACATCTGCCGGATGGGCGGTTTTGGTCCAGTCACGCACACCCTTGCCCACGCGGATGCCCGCGGCAACCAGCATCTGCGCCCCCGGCACGCCGGACTGAAAGGCCGGACCGATTTCGCTTAAGGCAAAATCGCTGGCCCCGCGGGACAGGTTGCGCGCCGCCGCCGCCAGCAGGGCCGGCAGCAGACTGGGACGCAACGCATCGGCATCGGCCGCAATCGGGTTGGCAAGCTGGCGGGCATCATCGCCGCCGCCGAACAACGCCGCCTGAGCCCGCGGAATGAACGAGAACGAGATCGTCTCGTTAAAGCCACGGGTGGCAAGCGCGCGGCGGGCGAGCCGGACGCGCTTTTGCGCCCCCGTCAGCACCGGGCGGGCAATATGATGGGGACGATCCATCGGCACCGAAGCGACATGCTCCAGCCCGTAGATCCGCACCACTTCCTCGACCAGATCGGCATCACCGTCGATGTCACTGCGCCACGACGGCGGCGTGACGGTGTAGGGCCCTTTACCTTCAACGGTAAAGCCAAGGCTGGTGAGGATCGAAACGATCTTGTCAGCGGGCACGTCGAGGCCACCCAGACGCTTGACCTTGTCAGCCGCCATGCTGATCTGGCGCTGCCAGACGGGGGTGGCACCGGCCACCACAACCTCTGACGGGGCACCACCGCACCATTCCAGGATCAACCGGGTGGCCAGTTCGATACCGGGCAACACAAATTCCGGATCAACGCCGCGTTCAAAGCGATAGCGCGCATCGGAAATCAGGCCGAGCTTGCGACCGGTTTTGGCAATCGACACCGGCTCGAAAAACGCCGATTCGATGAAAACATTGACGGTGGTTGCGCTGCAGCCGCATTCCTCGCCACCCATGACGCCAGCCACACTTTTGGGGCCGGTTTCATCGGCGATGACGCACATTTCGTCATCCAGATCGTAGGTCTTGCCATCCAGCGCGAGCAGTTTTTCGCCCGCTTTGGCCAGCCGCGCCACCAGCTTGCCCTTGAGCTTGT
>JBAVPS010000275.1:0-2799 GCA_049693315.1 Rhizomicrobium sp.
GTGTACTGACGGTTCAGATAGGCCGAAGCGCCTTCCTGAATGGCCGCAGCAATTTCCTGCATACGGGCGTTGCCCGCACTTTTGTTTAAGACCCAACGAACGGTAAGTGCGCCGTAAATAAGCGACAGCAAACCGCACGCTAGAATGATGGTTAGTGTACTCATAGCTTCCTCGTTTCCGATTTACCGAAAATTACGGCCGACGTAGCCCGCCGGGTTCCCGAGCGGAGGCAAATCCCCCCCCGCATAAAATTCTGGCACGGGAACATGCCAAAAGGATTTTAGGCTAAAGACCCACAGCTTCCCGCTTTACTGCACATGGCCCCACATTACTGCACATGGGAAGAGGTACCTGATTGCGATACCGCCCCGCCCGCCTCGGGCGCGTGACCATCTTTTGGTTGCCCCGGCCCTGGCGCAGCCCCCTCCGTCGAGGGCACGAAAAGCCCACCGCCCGGTTTGGGATGAATCGGGGCAAACTTCATATCGACAAAAACCAAGTCGGACACTTTCTTAGGCCCAGCGATCCGTCGGGCAATGGCAATCATGCGGTCGTGCAACGTGTGGGCATCAACCTTGGTCTGGTCGTTTGCCATACCAACAGCGGTTTTGTAAACGTCCCTGACAAAGGCATCCTGAATTATCGCGACTTTATTGCGGATATCAGGCAAGTCAGCCGGGGTCGGGGCCATCAGCCGATAAGAAATATAATGGAATCCAATCAGCGTATCGCCGCGATTGGCTGGGGCGACCAGAAACGGCATGTCGAGCCCATTGGGCGGTGCCGCACTACGCTTACGATCCGTTTCTACGGCCAGAGATGCCTGCATCACGCAAAGCAAAGCCAGCAGTAAGACGAGTACCCGACGCATCACCGACATTCCCCTAGATTCGCGAACATGGCTCTTTTGCCCCACCTTATATCAGAAATGTCGGTATCCGGCGCGGGAAACCGCGATTTCACCAGCGCTTCCCATCAAAAAAACACCGGCACCTTCCGACACCCGCCCGATACGGCACACCCCAAACGCCGCCGCGTCGAGGGGACCAGCGGTAAAAGCGATTTCATAGTCGTCGCCAGCGGTCGCCGCACGCAACACCGCATCCTCACCCGCGCCCCACACACGCCGCAGCGCAGGCGAAAGCGGAATAAGGCCCGCATCAACAACGATTTTTACGTGGGAGACATCGGCAATATGGCCAAGATCAGCGATCAGCCCATCGGACACATCCAGCGACGCGGTGACCACATCACGCAAAGCCAGCCCTTGCGCCAGACGTGGCGTTGGCACCCGATACCGATCGATCAGATAGAGCGCGGCATCATTATCCGCGTCGAGCTGTCGCACCCCGTACGCCGCATCTTCGGGGGCGGCGGACCGCCGGGGTGCAGTCGCGCCCAGCAATAGTTCCAGTCCGGCCCCGGCATCACCAATAGTGCCGGTGACATAGACATAGTCGCCCGGTTTAGCCCCGCCCCGTCGTGGCATCGCCCCCTTGGGCACAAAACCGAGCGCGGTAATGGCAATCGTCAGCGGGCCGGGGGTCGATGTGGTATCGCCGCCCAATAAAGGCAGTGAAAATTCGGCACCATCCAGTGCCAGCCCATGGGCAAAGTTTTTGAGCCAGTCAAAATCGAGCCGCGCCGGCAGCGATAACGCCAGCAAATAGCCCGCAGGCACCGCCCCTTTGGCCGCCAGATCGGACAAATTCACCCGCAAGGCTTTTCTGGCAATGCTTTGCGGTGGGTCCGTGGCCAGAAAATGCACCCCCTCGACCAGCGCATCGGTGGTGATCACCATCTCGTGCCCCACGGGCGGGGCGATCAATGCGGCATCGTCCGTCAGACCCAACGCGCCGGGCGCAGTGGCCAGCGGGGCGAACAGTTGGGCGATCAGATCGAATTCAGATGGGCGGTCCACGCGAGAGAGCTTTTCGTAAAAGACGGCCTTGGCATAACCTGCTTTGCCGCAAATGTCAGCACAGGCCCCGCATTTTGGTGTTTGCACAGAGACTTGTGCCGACGGAGACACACACCGTAGCACCTTTTGATTTGTAACAAACATTGTCATGGTATCAAAACAGGCTTTAGTGTCACCTGTGAGCCGGACTGAGGCAGACCACCCATGGCATATCTGTATTTCCTAAAGCCCCAAACCGGTCTGGCGCTGAGCCTGCTGGCAGTGTTGCCCGTCATCGGACAAAGCGCCCAAGCGCAATCCGTGCAGCCAGAATCGCCACCAGTGTCATCGCCATACGAACCACCGCCGCCCCCACCAGCCTATTGGCCGGGGCCTTATTACGGACCGCCACCCTACACCCCGCCACGCCCGGCGAAATTCCGTCGCAAGGTCTGCCGCGCCGATGGCGGCTGCCGCGCCGTCTATATCCGCAAAGTACCGCCCGAGGCCCTGACTTGCGAGCAGGCTGGCGGCGTGCCGGTCTTTCTGGATCTGGGGCCGGATGTCAGCCCGCGTTTTGCGCGATGTGACCGGCCCCGGCCAAGACAGAACAACGACCACCCGTAATCAAGGCATAAAAAAACGGGACGTTACCGCCCCGTTTTATTTGTCATTTTGTAGCGATCAGAATTCCAGCTTGACGGCTGTGCTGGGCAATCCGAATTCCTCCGGTCGTTTCTGCCGCGCCAGCGTATCCAGCGAAGCATTGACGAAGGCCGTTTCATCCGACGTGCAGAAACCGCGCGCCAGATCGACATATTCCGAAATCACCGCTTTGGCCGGCACTTCGGCCATGCCGATCAGTTCATACACCGCGGCACGCAGAATGGCGCGCATGG
>JBAVPS010000276.1:0-13227 GCA_049693315.1 Rhizomicrobium sp.
GGTCCGGGGCACATTACGCTATCTACACCTTTGAGCGTAACACCGCGCAGGATGAACGGGGCAACATTGGTCGGCAGATCCATGCTGCTGGCCAAACCGCAGGCCGCCACCACGCCATGATATTTCATCATCGAAATCAGGTTTGCCAGCATCGGGCCGCCTGCTACATCCACCGCGCCGGCCCAGCGTTCCTTGTTGAGCGGGCGGGCCTTTTGGGTGAGTTCTGCGCGTTCGAGGATGGTGGTTGCCCCCAGATTTTTCAGATAATCGGCTTCTTCGGGCCGTCCGGTTACCGCGGTTACCGCATAGCCTTTGCCTGCCAGCAGGGCGACCGCCACGCTGCCGACCCCACCGCTGGCCCCGGTCACCACCACGTCACCCTGATCGGGTGTCAGCCCGGCACTTTCCAAAGCGATTACGCACAGCATCGCGGTATAGCCTGCGGTGCCGATTGCCATGGCCTGACGCAGGGTTAAGCCTTCGGGCAGGGGCACCAGCCAGTCGCCCTTGACCTGAGCGCGCTGGGCCAGTCCGCCCCAATGCTTTTCGCCGACGCCCCAGCCATTCAGAATAACCTTGTCGCCCGGCTTATAGGCCGGATGGCGGCTTTCGGCGACGATCCCGGCAAAGTCGATGCCCGGCACCATGGGAAAGCTGCGCACCACCGGGGCGCGGGCGGTAATGGCCAGCGCATCCTTATAGTTCAGCGTCGACCAGGCGACATCGACGGCGACATCACCTTCGCCGAGCGGAGAAAACTCAATCGCTTTTTGTGTGACACTCTGCTGCGTGTCGGTCTTTTCGATAAGAAGGGCTTTGAACATCCAATAGTGTCCCTGATGATTGCGGTGTCTTTGTGCGTGCGGGCTGTGAGACTGTGGTCGAGCATTGTCTGCATACCCGGCCGATGTACAGTGTCGTATTGCGTGCGGCGGGTTTACCATTTCCTGCCGGATATTGCGGGTTGGGAAAAGGGGATATTTTGCCATGGGTACCAATACGGAAGCCGCGCGGTTTCGCAGCAACCTGCAGGACGAGCTTGACAGCGCGCATCTTTACCGTGCTCTGGCTCTGGCCGAAAAAGATCCGCAAAAAAGCGATGTGTATCGCAAACTGGCGACGGTCGAAGAACAGCATGCCGGATTGTGGCGCGATAAGCTGACGGCGCTCAACCTTTCGGCCAATGTGCAGCCCGGCCTGCGCGCCCGTCTGCTGGCCGGGCTTGCCCGCCGCTTTGGCCCCGGCTTCGTGTTGCCGACCGTCAACGCGCTCGAAAAAAGCGGCGGCACCGGTTACGACAGCCAGCCCGATGCGGTGGCCGCAGGGTTGCCGGCAGCCGAACGCAGCCACGCCCGCGTCATGGATGCGCTGACCGAGATGTCACCGGGCCAGACCGGCAGTACCATTGCCAGTATGGAAGGCAAGCATCGCGGTATGGGCGGTAATGCCTTACGCGCCGCTGTGCTGGGGGCCAATGACGGGCTGGTCTCCAACCTCAGTCTGGTGATGGGCATCTTTGGCGGGGTAACCGCCGCCGCCGGGTCCGAGCGGGTGGTGCTGCTGACAGGGCTGGCCGGGCTGGTGGCCGGGGCCTGTTCGATGGCGATGGGCGAATGGCTGTCGGTTAACAGCGCCCGCGAGCTGTACAGCAATCAGGCCGCCAAAGAGGCCGAGGAGCTTCAGCAATCCCCGGATGAGGAGCGCGAGGAACTGGCGCTGATCTATCAGGCCAAGGGCCTCAGCGAGGCCGATGCCAATGCGCTGGCCACCAAGTTGATGGCCAACGAGGATACCGCGCTTGATACCCTGCTGCGCGAGGAGTTGGGGCTTGACCCCACCGAACTGGGCGGCTCGCCCTGGGCGGCGGCGGGCTGGTCCTTTTGCCTGTTCTCCGGTGGGGCGATCCTGCCGGTGCTGCCGTTCTTCTTCCTGTCGGGCGGTCGGGCGGCGATTGGCAGCCTTGTCCTAAGCATGCTGGGGCTGGCGGCCATCGGGGTGGGAACGTCGCTGTTCACCGGTCGCACGGCGCTGTTTTCCGCCTGCCGTCAGATTGCCATCGGTTTGCTTGCGGCGGCCATCACCTATGGGGTGGGCGCGCTGGCCGGGGTGTCGATCGGCGGTTAATCAGGGTGTGGGGGCGTAGGCCACGCGGCCGACGCTTTCGCCATAGGGCCAGCTGGCACGATAGACGACGTAATGCGCAATCACCACATCGGCCCGTTTGCGGTCGATACGGGCGATTTCTTTCACATTGGCAAAATGGGCCAACACGGCATCGCGTTTATCGTGGCGCAACTCGGCCACATAGAGCATCGGCTGGCGCGCGGTTTCGGCCGAAAGCATCGGTGCGTCGGGGAAGCGGAAGGTTTCACCCACCAGCACGACCGGGCTTTTGACCGGCATGTAAAAGGCCAGCCACCCTGTGGTGGCATAATCGGTGGTCAGAATGGCACGGGCCTTATTCTGAATCCGCAAGGTTTCGATCTGTTCGGTAACCTCGGGCAGGCCAACGGCCAGCAGCCGGGCCAGCGGATCTTTGCGCCCCATCGGAATGATGCCCATCAGGGCCTGGGTATAGGCGGCAATCAGCATCATCGCTGCTACCGGAATGGTCAGCCTGCCGGTCCATTCACGCACACGCCAGCGGTCTGTGCCATGGCCGCGCAATGCTTCGGCGGCGGCAATGGCCAGTGCCGGGTAAAGGAAGCAGGGCCAGTTACCCTCGACCCGGGCATGCAGGGAATGGACGATGAAATAGACCGTCGCCGGCAGGATCATGGCGGCAATCAGAAAGCGGCGTGATGTGGGCTGACGGGCGGCGGCGGCAATGCCGAAGCAGCCCAGCGCCAAGAGGAAGGGCGTGGCCAGCACCAGCTGCGCGCCCCAGAAATCGAGCACATAGCGCAAAGTGAGGTCGCCGCGATCAACCCGGCCGAACTGGAAATTGAAGGTGGCCCAGTGATGCTGGGCGTTCCACCAGATATTGGGCAGGAAAATCGCCAGCGCGATCACACCGCCCAGATAGGGCCAGATGGTGCGAAGCGCCGGTCGCACCGGGCGGCTGAACACCAGCCAGGCCAGCGCACCAGCCCCCAGAAACAGTGCGGTATATTTCGACAGCAGCCCAAGCCCCGCCGCAGCCCCGGCGGCCAGCCACCAGCGACCGTCATGGCTGCGCGAAAAGCGCGCCAAAGCCCACAAAAAGACTGAGGCGGTGAAGATTGAGGGCGAATCTGGCGTTGCCGCCAAAGTCTCGACCCCGATCATCAGGGTGAGGTTGAACAAAAGGGCCGCCAGCGCGCCGTGGCGCTCGCGGGATGCGGTATCAGACAGCAGCGTGGCGCTTTGCCAGACGAACCAGGTGGCGGCAAAGGACAGGGCAATACCGCCCGCACGCACGCCAAAAGCCGTGTCGCCGAAAAGGAATGTGCCGCAGCGAATGAGCCAGGCGACCATCGGCGGATGGTCGAAATAGCCCGGTGCCAGATGCTGCGACCATACCCAGTAATAGGCTTCATCGGCCGACAGTGGCAAAAGCCCGCCCGCCGCCAGCCTGAGGGCGAAAATCGCCGCCAGGGCTGCCACCAGACGTTTGTCGGCCGAAAGGATCATCGCGTGCGCCAGATAAACATGCTGCTCATGGCGTAATTCCATAGCACGCTCATCACCGCACCGGCCAGCCCCGCCATCCACCACACTTCATGATGGGCATAAAGCTGCGAGGCCATGCCGACATCGGTAATCGCGCCAATGGCGCCGAAGATGCAGAAGCCGATAAAGCCGGTCAGCATATGGATACCGCGCAGGCGCTTATCGCGATAGGTCAGGCTGTTGTTGAGCAGGAAGTTGCTCACCATCGAGACCGCCGTCGCAATCGCCTTGGACAGCGTGAAGCCGTCATGCAGGGCGAAAATGGCGAAGTTGAGTACCGCCATATTGACGACAATGCCGGTGGCCCCGACGATGGCGAAAAAGATGAAGCGCGGATCGACCAGCCCACGCGACATTTTCGACATCAAAAGGCCGATGAATTCGAGCCCGACCTGTATGTTGAACTTGCTGGCGCCGTCGAAGCGCTCGCGGAAGGAATAGGCAACCCGACCGACGCGCAGGTCTTTACCCGCCGTGGCGATGTCGAGCAGGATCTTGAAGCCGACCGGCGACAGCCGCGGGGCGATTTCATCCAGCGTGTCACGGCGCAGCATGAAGAATCCGCTCATTGGATCGCTGAGTTTGATACCCAGTGCGCGCTGGGCCATATGGGTGGCCAGCTTGCTGATCTGGCCGCGTCCGCCGCTGAACGAGTCGGCGCTGCCACCGGCGACATAGCGGGTGGCTTCGACCAGATCGCATTCGTCATTTTGCAGCTTGGTCAGCATCTGGGGCAGGATGGTTTCGTCATGCTGCAGATCGGCGTCCATGACCGCAACAAAGTCGGCGCTGGAAGACAGCATGCCTTCGATGCAGGCCCCGGCCAGACCACGCCGACCGACGCGGCGCAGACAGCGCACGCGCAAATCGCGTTTGGAAATTTCCTTAACCGCGTCGGCGGTGCCATCGGGCGAATTGTCATCGACGAAGATGGCTTCCCAGGCGATGCCGGCGAGCGCGATGTCGAGACGTTTGACCAGCTCGGCCACGTTGCCGCGTTCTTTATAGGTCGGAATAACGATGGAGAGCGTTGTTCGGTTGGGCGTCGCCAGCACGCTGGTGTCCCGATTTTGCTCGGAAGATGATGTCGTCATGGAATACCCTGATTTTCAACGCGCTTGGTGCGCGCAACCCCCCACACTCGTCAAGGGATATAGAAAAGACTGCGATGCAAATCTACTGTCTCAAAAAAGCATTTTAAAACAGTTGGTTAATTAGTAAGTCGGGCACCCTTGTGGATAAGTTCCTATCTCGCCTTTTGCTGATTTTGGTCTAGTATCTCGCCAAACGTGTATAATATTTGCCTTATACCTGTCACGACAAAAGGGGGGATTGATGAAAGAGATTAGTGATTGCCTCACGGAAAAGAAGTGGCTTGATGCGTTGAACGCGCTGGAATACGGCACGTTGCAGTTTGGCGCGCCCGATGGAACGATACACCTGTTCCGCGCCCCACACCCCGGCCCCAAAGCCAGCTTTATGCTGCGTGACTGGGGGGTGCTGCGCCGGGCGGCGGAACGTGGCGATATCGCCTTTGGCGAAGATTATATCGATGGTGCGTGGGACAGCGACGATATCGAAGCGCTGGTGTCGCTGTTTTTGATCAACCGCTCGGTCATGGGCAGTTATGCCAACGGCAATTTTTTGAGCCGCATGATGCTGATGCTGCATAACCGGGTGACGCGGCGCAATTCGCTGACTGGCAGCAAGCGCAATATTGAAGCCCATTATGATGTCGGCAATGATTTTTACCGGCTGTGGCTTGATCCGAGCATGACCTATTCCAGTGCGCTGTACCTGCGCACGGGCGAAAATCTGGAAACCGCGCAACAGAACAAATACCGCCGGATTCTGGATCGCTTTGCCAGGCCCAGGGCTGATGTGCTGGAAATCGGTTGCGGCTGGGGCGGTTTTGCCGAACGGGCGGTGGGGGCGGGCCATCATGTTACCGGCCTGACAATTTCCCCGTCGCAGCACCGTTTTGCTCAGGCGCGGCTGGGGTCAAAGGCCGATATCCGGCTTGAGGATTATCGTAAGGTCAAAGGCCGTTTCGATATGGTGGTCTCGATCGAGATGTTCGAGGCGGTCGGGGAACGCTATTGGCCGCAATATTTCCAGTCGGTGTCCGAACGGTTACGCCGGGGTGGGCGGGCGGTCATTCAGACCATCGCCATCCGGGATGATCTGTTTACGGCATACCGTATGCGCAGTGATTTCATCCGCCATTATGTGTTCCCCGGCGGTATGCTGCCTTCGCTGCAACGTTTCGGTGCGGAAGCCGAGCGGGCCGGGCTGAAAGTGGCGAGCCGTTTTTCCTTCGGGCAGGATTACGCCAGAACCCTGCGCGATTGGTCGGTGCGGATGCAGGAGAACAAAGGAAAAATTCTCGGTCTTGGCCATGACGAGCGTTTTTTCCGCAACTGGCAGTATTATCTCAACATTTGTGCCGCGGCGTTCCGGGTCGGTCGCACCGATGTGGCTCAGGTCGAACTGGTAAAAGTCTAATTCGGGCTTGGCAGCTTGTCGGCTGGCAGGGTATGCCTGTGGGCCACGAATGTGGCGCAAGGGCGCTTTGGGCTTTGCCCGGATGAGTGTTGCAGCGGATACAGCAGGTAATGAAGGTAACAACGCGTGAGTGGCCGGCGTTAGCCCTGTGTGTGGCGGTGTGTCTGATTATTGCCCCGTTATGGTTGGTGCACAGCCCCGCCATGCCCGATTATCCCGCCCATGTTGCAGGGTTCAAAATGCTCGCCACCCAGGGCCATGGCGAGCCGTGGGAGAAATATTACTTCATCCACTGGCTGTTTGTGCCCAATCTGGCTTCCGAGCTGATTGTGCCGACGCTGGCGCAGATCCTGCCGGTCGAGGCGGCGACGAAGCTTTTCCTCAGTCTGGGTATGGTGCTGTGGGTGCTCGGCCCCGTGCTGGTGCAGCGCGCCTTGTTCGGCAAAATCTCCCCCCTGCCGCTGGCCGCCGCATTCTTTGTCTATAACGCGCCGTTTCTGTGGGGCTTCTTCAATTTCTTTTTTGCCGCCGGCTGCAGTTTTGTTTTGCTGGCATGGTGGATCTGGCAGGCGGGGCGGCTGAACGCTGTAAAGCTGGCGGGCTATGCCGCCGCGCTGCTTGTTCTGTATGCGTTTCATCTTTTTGCGTTTCTGACGTTGCTGCTGCTGATCGGCTGCTTCGAAATTTCACGGGCGGTTGATGCCCATGATATTAAACCTGTCGCACTCTTGCGCCGTGCGCTGCCGGTTATTCTGGTCGCGGTGCCAGCCTTTGCCGTCTTCTTCATTTTTAAGCCGATTGGTGGCGATGCCGGTCCCTTACAATTTAATATTCTCGATACGCTGGAGGATCGTTTCGCCGCCGCTATCGAATATTATTTTGAAGGTCCGGCGCTGATTTTAACCGGGCTGCTGGCCGGTTTCTGGCTGGCGGGCATCCTTTCCGGTTTCTTGCGCGTACACCGGCTGATGATCCTGCCGCTGATTGTCCTGACGCTGTCGGCGTTGCTGGCCCCCGAATGGGCGATGGGTGGCTGGGGCGGCCATTTGCGGCTTCCTGCGGTTCTGGGTGCCTTATTGTTTGCGACCTGTCGCCCCGAACTGTCTGAGAAGCGGCTTAAAATCATGGCCGGTCTGATTGGTGTCGGGCTTTTATTGTCGGTGGTCTCGCTGACCCGGGACTGGTCGGATTACGACCGGCAGATTTCCGGCTTCCGTGCTGATATCGCGGGCCTGCCCAAGGGCGTGCGTATGCTCACGGTGCTCGACAGCGGCGCGATGGACGAAGCCTCCGATCAGCCTTATTGGCACCTGGCTGAATATGCCATTGTCGATCGCAGTGGTTTTGCCCCGCTGATGTTCGCCACCAAGGGCCAGCACATTGTTGGTGTGAAGCCGCCCTACGATAAATATGCCGCCGCCACCGCCGAGCAGGGTTCGCCACCGGATGTGACAGAGCTGGGTTATCTGGCGGATGGCCGGGTCGATCTCGATCCCGACATCGATACCTATTATCCTTATCTGAAATATTTTCAGTGCCACTTCGATGTTGCGGTGATCGTGCATGGCGAGGGCGAGGATAACACCCCGGCCACACCACCCAAATTCATGAGTCTTTTGAAAACCGGCAGTTTCTACAGCCTTTATGCCATTCATCCGACGAAGGATTGTCCCCGGCGATGAATCATGCCCGCCTTAGCCTTTGGTGCTTTCGCGGGCTGACGGCCCTTTTGGTCGCGTTGTGTGGGCTGTTTCTGTGGCACACGCTGGCCGTTTTGTCCCTGCGGCTGCCGCTGGACCCCAACGAAGGCTGGAACGCGTATCACAGCCTGTCGGCCTGGGGCGGGCTGTATCCGCCCAAAGATGCGTATCTGGTCAACAATTATCCCCCCTTGTCGTTTTATGTCATCGCCCTGATCAAACCGATATTCGGCGATGCCATTGTCGCCGGGCGTATGGTGTCGCTGGTTTCCATGGCGGTGGTTGTGACCTGTCTTTACGGCTGTGCCCGCAGAATGGGGGCCACGCGTGCTGCGGCGGCATTCGGGGGCTTGTTCCTTTTTGGGGGGCTGCTGATCTTTACCGATTATGTCGGGATGGACGATCCGCAGCTTTTCGCCCACGCACTCAGTCTGACCGGTTTCGGGGTTCTGTTACGCTGGCGCACCCGGCCCGCCCTGATCGCCGCGGCCGTTCTTTTTGTGCTGGCTTTCTTCGTCAAACATAATGTTGTGGTGCTGGCGGCGGTCTGTGCGTTGTGGCTGCTGCTGACAGACCGGCGCCGTTTCTGGCCCTTTGCTATCGCCGGGCTGGCTCTGCTGCTTGGTGGGCTGGTGCTGTTTTATGGCCTGTATGATGTGCCACTGTGGCAGGTGCTGGCCTCGGCCCGCAGCTATTCCTGGGATCTGTTATGGGCGGGGGCTTGCAGCTGGTTGCGCTGGTCTTTGGTGCCGCTGATTGGTCTTGGTGCCTTGTGGTTTCATCGCCACGATCCTTGGCTCACATTGACATCGCTCTATGCTGTGGCGGCGATCCTGCTCGGGCTCTATTTTATCGGCGGTGCCGGGGTTGATGCCAATGCGCTGTTCGAGGCCGATATTGCCTTGAGCTTTGTAGTGGCGCTGACATTGACCCGGTTGTCATATCGTCCGGTCTGGGCGTCGCTGCTGCTGGTGCCGTTTGTGCTGGGCAGTGTGCAGCATGTGCGCGATTATGGCCCGGTGGATTTTTTTGTTCCCGCCCGCAGTGTTGCTGTGGCCCAAAGCGATATCGCCTTTTTGCAAAGCCATCCGGGGGCGGGCATGTGCGCCATGCTGTCCTTATGTTATTGGGCGGGCAAAGCGCCCGAGGTGGATTTTTTTAACACCGGTGAAGCCTTTGCCACCCAAAATCGTGACGATAGTGATCTGGTCCACCGCCTTGAACGGGCCGATTTTGCAGTGATCCAGTTCGATCCCGACAGCGATGATGCGCTGGGCCCCAATGTTCAGGCGGCGGTGGCGCGTTTTTATCGCCTTGATCATCGCGACGATTTCGGCAGCTTTTATCTGCCGCGCTAAAATCCACATCCGATTTGATGCAGGCATAAAAAAGGGAAGGCGGCGGCCTTCCCTTTTTTTGTGTGTCGCTGATGGCCGGTTCAGTGGTCGGCTTTGACCGTGCCAGCCCGTTCCAGCTTGTTCCAGCCCACCACCACACCGCGCAAGGCCGTGGTGATCGATCGGACGACGACATAATACATGATCTGGCGATAACCGAAGCGTTGCAGCATCAGCCACCACAACAGGCTCCACTTTTCTTTTCGTTCCATCAGGAAGCCGATCACGGCGGCCAACAGATCGACCACCATGAAGACGACATAGTAGATGGCGACTTCATAAAGGCTGGAATTGGTGAATTCCGCCCCGTGCTGCATATAGGCGACCCACTGGGTCAACAGCTGGAAGATCAGCATCAGATCAGCAACCGGCGCCAGCGCGGTGAGCAAAATCTGGAACAGCCAGACCTGCGGCAGCGCCACCATTCCCAAAGCTTTGTAACGCGGGTTGAAGGTGATGTGGCGGTATTTCCACAGGCATTGCAGCGTGCCATAGGCCCAGCGGAACCGTTGGCGCGCCAGTCCGCGCACCGTGGCGGGGGCTTCTGTCCAGGCCACCGCGGTGGCATCGAAATGCACGCGGTAACCGGCTTCCTGCATGGCGATGGTCAGATCCTGATCTTCAGCCAGCGTGTTGGAAGGAAAGCCCCCAAGTTCGGCGACGACCGAACGGCGCCAGGCCCCGACGGCACCCGGAATAACTGTGAAGGTATCAAGTGCGGCCAGTGCCCGCCGCTCCATATTTTGCGAGACGATATATTCCAGCGCCTGCCAGCGGGTGATCATGTTGATGCGGTTGCCAACCTTGGCATTACCCGCCACGGCCCCGATGGTCGGATCCGAGAACCAGCGCACCAGACGCGGTATGGTATCGCGGCGGAATTCGGTATCGGCATCAAGGGCCACGACGATCTCGCCGGTGGCATAGGACAGCCCGGCGTTCAGCGCATGGGCTTTGCCACCATTGGGAATTTCGTAAAGGGTCACGCGCGGATCAGAACCGAATTGCGTGCGCACAATCTCGGCGGTTTTGTCTTGTGATCCATCGTCAACCACGATCACCTGCAGATCCTGATAATCGCTGTTCAGAATTCCTGTGATGGTCGAGGCGATGACCTTTTCCTCGTTATAGGCCGGGACGATGACCGACACCGGAATATGGCATTCGGTCGGCAGGGCATCCTCGCTTTTGCGGGCACGCCTGAGGTTGATCAGGCTGAGGCCGCACAGCACCAGAAGCCGCCCCACGCCGAGGAAAATGGCGGTGAAGAAGCAGTAATAGAGGATATTTCCAATCCAGCTGATGGCGATGAAGAAGATGCGGTCGAGCGTCAGCACGAAGCTGGGCGCGATGGCGGGCATCGCCTGTTCGCGGGTCAGGCCTGCCAGCTCGGAAACCGGCACGAATTCGTAGCCGCGGGCCCGCATCTTGTCGATCAGACCCGGCAGAATGCGCACCGTCTGTGAACGGTCACCGCCGGAATCATGCATCATGATGATGTTGCCGCGCACTTCCGGATTGGGATCGGTGATCGCCGCCTCGATACGTTTTTGCATCTGATCGACAGTGGGCACCTGCCAGTCGAGCGGATCAACATGCACGCCGACAATGATGTAGCCGAGATTCTGGGCCACCCGGACCGGAATGATTTCTTCTTCTGATGCCGGTTCGGCGTCACCTAAGTAAGGCGGGCGGAACAGATGCATCGAATGGCCGGTCAGTGCCTCGAAAATACGCTGGGTGGCATTGAGTTCCAGCTTCACCGCTTCGGTCGAGGTTTCGGCCAGATTGGGGTGGGTGAAGGTGTGGTTACCGGCTTCATGGCCTTCGGCCAGTATGCGCTGAACCAGGCCCGGATGGGCTTCGATATTGGCGCCGATCAGGAAGAACGTGGCGGGGACGTGCTTCTGTTTCAGAATGTCCAGAATGGCCGGGGTATAGGCCGGATCGGGTCCATCGTCGAAGGTCAGCGCAACCTTGTGCGGGATCAGCCCGACACGGCGGATGACATAATTGGTCGGCAGCGCCGTATAGACTTCATCGACGATATCGCCGGTGTGTTTGTCGATATCGAGCACGCGGCTACCTGGTGACGGATCGTCCTCGACGCGCAGGATTTCGCCATAGCCTTCAAAATCGACATCTTCATTGGTCGGAATATGCTGCAGGCTGGCCGGTGCAGTGGCGCCATAACGATGATCCAGCACAGACCAGACCGTGGGGTCTTCGCTGCCCAGACGCCACAGCGCATAGCCCGCCGGGCGGAAGACATCGGCGGCGTGGATCTGGTTGAAGGCGGTAACCCCGTCCATGAACCAGACATTGTGCCGGATTTTGCCGTTTTCGATATAGGAGAAATGCGGATTGTTGCTGTCGGCATCGAAGACGATGCGCGCGTGGGAATCGCGGGCGGCAATAGCGACATCGTTGAAGGTCAGCGAGTCGACCGCGCCTTCGTGCCAGTCATAGGCATAGTTGCCCACGGCTATGATGGTGTGGCTGGGCGACAGCTGGGCCATACGCTTGTCGAGAATGCCTTCGAACCAGCTTTGGCCAGCGATGGGGCCCGCGCCGCTGGAATCCTCATGCTGATCGTACGCCATCAGCAGGGTGTAATCGATGCGCTTGGCGTAATCGGCATAGGGCCAGGTTTCGTCGTCAAAAGGGGCGGCCTGCACCACAATCCAGCCATGGGGCTGGAAGGCGGCGGACATTTCCGACAGGAATTTGCCTAAGTCGGCGTGGGCGGCATCGGGGACGTCTTCAAAGTCGACCGTGACGCCCTGCAGCTTGTTATCAGACAGGAAGGTGACAACCTGCCGGATCAGATCGGCGCGGTAATCCGGATCGGCCATCGCCTTTTGCAGGCCCTTGCCGTCCCACTGACCACGATAGGCGTTTTGCAGCATCGGCAGGATCGGCAGCGTGGGCCGTTCCTTACGAATAAGCTTCAGCGACTTGGCGTCGATATTCGACTTGAAGGCCATCTTGGGGCCGGAAATCGTGCTCCAGCTCGGCACCACCCAGTCCAGTGTCTTGAGCGAGCGTTTCAGCGACTGAAAACTGGTGTCGTCCCAGCTGGCATAGAAGCCGATCACCAGCGGCTCGTTACCCTGCTGGCGCAGCGCGGCGGAAATTGGCCGCATATGGCTGCGCATTTCCTGCTGACGCCAGCGGGCCATCAGCTTTTCACGCGCACGGGCTTCGGATGCCAGCCGTTCAGCGGATTTTAAGCGGGCCGGATCGACCGCCTTGCGCGCCAGATGCTGCTCCATCTTGGAATCGGCGCTGAGACGGATTGGCAGATCCGGGCTTTTGACGTTCTGGGTCGCAATGATGCTGACCAGGACGATAATGCCCAAAACAGTACTAAGCACCGCGCCGATCCATCCGAAAATGGAGAATCGTTGGGCGCGGTGGCCGGTTTCGTCATAGAAAATCGGTTTGTTGGGCATCTTTGGGCGCTTCAAGCTTCGGTTCCAGTGTACGCTTTGTGACGGAGTGTTGGCACTGACACAATTTTTATACTTGTATCCGATGTCATGACGGTAGTCTGGCTCTGCATCAAGGCCGGATTACTGCGGCTTGCGGGCAGAACTCAGGCACTTTGCCGAAGAATTCGTGCGCCGCAAGGGCGAAATTATGCGGAATCCGGGCTGACATAAAAAAGCTACCCCCCGTAGTGGCGGGGGATAGCGGTACTATCAACACATTGAAATTAAACTATCTTTAATACGGCCGTGGCGGCGGTCTATCTCAACCGCACTTAGAATAGCCACAGGACAGGCAACTGCCGCAGCCTTCTACCTGAACGAAGCTCGCCGCCCCGCAGCGCGGGCACGGACGGGCCGCGGTTCCTTCGGGCAGCTCGGCGTCGCCATGGTGACTGGCGATTTCGGGCGCGGCGATGAAGCCGATGACCACCAGATGTTGCTCGATGACCTCGCCGATCGCCGCCAGCAGCGAGGGGACAT
>JBAVPS010000277.1:0-1756 GCA_049693315.1 Rhizomicrobium sp.
GTTCAACGCCATGGCACCGAAGGCAGACGCGGCGTTTCCCTTTCAAGGTAGACCCAAGATGATCTATCTGGACAATGGGCCGGTGGCGAAGAGCCGCGTTTTCCAGAACGTGATGTTGGGACTCGGTATTGAATGGCAAACCCATATGCCTGCCGGCAAGGACGGCACGCGAACCACCGCTCGGTCAAAGGGTAAGGTTGAGCGGGCATTCCGCAGCATCAAGGAAGCTTACGAGACGCTGTATCACTTCCACCGGCCGGAAACCGAGCAGCAGGCCAATGAATGGCTGCTACGCTATCTGATTCATGACTACAACCTGCGCCGGCACCGCGCCGATGCGCACACCCGCATTGCCGATTGGTTGGCCAATCTACCCCCGGAAGGCGTGCGCGATATGTGCACATGGGAACAGTTCTGCCGCTTTGCGCGCGAACCGGAACGCCGCAAGGTTGGCATTGATGCGCGCATCACCATTGACGGGACTTGCTACGAAGTGGAGTCCGATATGGCCGGTGAAACCGTCGTCTTGTTGTGGGGTCTGTTCGACGATGAAATGTATGTCGAGTTCGAAGGCGAACGCTTCGGCCCTTTTCATCCAGTGTCCGGGCCGATCCCGCTGCACCGGTACCGTGCCTTCAAACGTGGCAAGAGTGCCGACCGGGCCGACCGTATCCGGGCGCTGGCCGATCAACTGGGTTTGCCGATTTCGGCGCTGTCCGGAGACGATGTGCGCCTGAAACCATCTTCTACGGTAACGCCGGATGTGCCGAAACAGCCCTTCGACGCTCAGGTACTGGAATACCAGTTTCCCAACACGATCGCCGCCAAACTCGCCATTGCTGACGATTTGGCCAAACCGCTGGCGAAAATGCCGACGGCCGACCGCGCTTTCATCGATCAGGTTCTGGCCGATACCCTGACGCGTAGCATTGTACTGGCACGGGTGCGTAGCTACTTTCGTGACAAGCCACAAACAGGAGAAGAACATGCGGGTTGAAGTGATGCAGCATTACGGATTGACACAGCCACTCAGCCAGGCCGGTTATTACGAAACCGATCAGCACAGGCAGCTGCTCAAGGATATCAAGGGCGCAATTCTGGAGGGACGCCTGATTGCCGTGTGTGGCGTCGTTGGCAGCGGCAAGACCGTGACCATGCGGCGCTTGCAGCAGCAGTTGAGAGAAGATAACAAGATCACCGTATCGAAGTCGCTGTCGGTCGAGAAGCACAGCATCAAGTTGGCCACATTGATCGCGGCGCTGTACTACGATCTCGCCACAGACAAACAAGTCCAGATACCCAAGCAGGGAGAACGGCGCGAACGCGATTTGCGCGAGTTAGTACGCAAAAACAAGAGGACGGTCGCCTTGTTCGTCGATGAGGCGCATGACCTGAACAGCCAGACCCTCACCGGTCTGAAGCGTTTGATGGAAGTGATCGAGGACGGCGATGGCCGACTATCGGTGATTCTTTCCGGACATCCGAAGTTGCGCAACGATTTGCGGCGGCCCACGATGGAAGAAATTGGATTTCGTACCGATGTGTTCAACCTGGACGGCATTGCCGGCAATCAACGTGATTATATTCGTTGGCTGATCAGTTCGTGCTCAAAGAATGAGGTGGCGGCCGAATCCATCCTGGCGCCAGAAGCCATTGACCTGTTGGCAACGCGGCTGCGCACGCCGCTGCAAATCCAACTGCATTTAACCCTGGCGCTTGAAGCCGGCTACCAAACCGGCGAGATGCCGGTATCGGA
>JBAVPS010000278.1:0-4529 GCA_049693315.1 Rhizomicrobium sp.
CGCCAAAGCGGATACTGCTTCGGCAATGGATCGGTATCTCGCCTGGGAAACCACCGGCGATGTGCACTATCTGGAAGATCTGTATGGCGATGAAATCCGTCGTCAGGCCGAAACGATGTATACGCGCACCGAAGGTCACTGGTGGAGTGACCGGGTCGAGCTTGAAAGCCATTTCCTGCAACGTAGCCGTATGGGTGGCCTCGCGCTGGCGCGTAATTTCCTCTATCCCGGTCATACGGCAAGCTGGCACTTTGCCGACCCTGATGGCGCGGTAAAGGTTGCCTTACTGATGCCCGAGGCGACACGACAGCATTTCAAAGTGATCGGTTTTAACACCGATAAAAAACTGCAAGCCGCGACTATGACGGCATGGAATGTCGACCCCGGTCGCTGGCAGATGCGTTGTGGTCCCGGTGATAGCCACAATGCCTTAAGTGCTTCGGCCAAAGTGGAAACTATCACGCTGGAAAAAAGCCGGTCCGTCGGATTACGCTTCGCGCCGGGTAAAACATCCGTATGCGAATTTACACTGGTTCAGCCCGGTACTCCGGTGGAGACCCGCGCCGATATTGGCATCGGTCCGGATGATGTGGTGCGGGATGGTCAGACTTTGTCAGTGACGATCCACAGTCTTGGGGCGGTTGATACCCCAGCCGGGACAGTGACGCTGATCGATGCCCGCGGTAAGGCCATCGCGACGCTGGCAACACCTGCACTGCCTGCGCCGCAGGATTTAAAGCCGCATACCGCTGTTATAAAATTCACCCTGCCCGCAGGCTTTAACAGCCGTGGGGGCGCAGTCGAAGCCCGGCTTTCGGTGCCTGAAATTACCCAGCTCAATAACCGGGTCGATTTGCCGTAAACTATACAGCACCACCGTTCACACCCTTTGTGGCCGGTGGTGTTCTTTACCCTTTGTTGACCACGTCCTGTAACCTGAATGGATCATTCATCATTTTTTTATCGCCTTCATGCAAGCAATAGATATTGCTCAATGCCGTAAACCCGGCGTTTTCACATGAGGCGGCAATGCAAAATATTTTCCGGCTGAAGACCGTATCGGCAAAAGCCATTCTGCTGATCGTGGTACTGATTATCGTCAGTATTACACTCAGCACGGAACTTGTGCTCAATCACTTCAAAACGGTCCTTGGTATCCAGAGGCTGGAAGAAAATCTTGCTGCTGCCGAGCAGATGGTCAATCCGGACCAAAAGCCGTATTCGCTTGAGAATGGTGTCCTGAAAATCGGCGATCATGTGCTTAACGGTGATAACGCGCTGACGGATAATATCGCCCGCGTCTTTCATGGGGGGGCTTCAATTACGGTGGGCCGGATCCGTGTTGCCACCTCGAACAAAAAGCCTGATGGCAAGCGGGCTACCGGTACAAAAGTTGGTGCTGACGTTGCAGACAAAATCTATAAAGAGGGTAAGCCTTTTTCCGGTGCAACTGTAGTTGCCGGTCAGCCGCGCTTGTCGGCCTATATGCCGCTGAAAGATGCAAGCGGGAAAATCGTTGGTGCATTGTCTGTTGGCTATGCCACCCAGGATTTTATGAAGACCTTTTATGATGCACAAAACATCGCCATAGCCACCGGGCTGCTATCTATCCTGCTTTGCGGTGGCATTGGCTTCTTCGTCTTCCGCTATCTGTTCTCGCCTTTTAAGCCGTTGAGCGAGCTGATGGGTGAGGCGCAGAAGGGGCGCTATACCGAAGATGTTCCCTATACTACGCGGTCGGATGAATTCGGTACGCTGGCACAGGTGATCCTCGACTTTAACAAGTCGATGAAGACGCAGGAACGTCAGCGCGCGGAAGCGGAAGCCGAAAAAATCCGTGCAGCCGAGGCGCAAAAAATTGCTGAAGTGGAAGCGCAGCGGCGCAGTGAACAATTGGTGGTCAGCACCTTTGGTGCCGGCCTTCAGGCGCTGGCAGAAGAGGATCTGGCCTATCGTCTGCAAGGCGAGGTGCCACCGGCGTATCAGTCGCTGAAAGACAATTTCAATAACGCGATCGGGATTTTCGAGCAGAACAAAAAAGACCGTGAAGCCGCTGTCGTTCAGCGCGAAAAAGATCGTTTGGCGGCGGAAGCGGCGCAGAAGCAAGCTGAGTTCGAGGCTCAGGAACGCTCTATGCATATGGTTGTATCGTCTTTCGGTCAGGGTTTGAAGGCACTGGCCGGGCGTGATCTTACATTCCGTATGCGGTATGATCTGCCCGAAGGGTATCTGCAATTACAGAATGATTTTAACAAGGCCCTTGATCTGCTGCAGCAGGCGATGACCAATATCGACTCCCGTGCATTGGATATTGCGACGGGGGCACGCGAAGTCAGCGATGCCTCGCAGGAAATGGCGATGCGGACTGAACGTCAAGCCGCCAGCCTGGAACAAACCTCGGCCGCCATGGAAGAAGTGACGGCGACAGCGAAGAAGTCTGCCGGGAACATCAAAGACGCCAGCGGCTTTTCGGCCAGCGCCCATGCCAAAGCCAATAGCAGCAATAAAGTCGCCCGTTCGACCTATGATGCGATGCAACTTATCGCCAAATCATCGACCGAAATTGTGCAAATCATCGGCGTCATCGACGAAATCGCGTTCCAGACCAATCTGCTTGCCCTTAACGCCGGTGTTGAGGCCGCGCGTGCGGGCGAAGCAGGACGGGGCTTTGCGGTAGTGGCATCCGAAGTGCGGGCGCTGGCGCAACGTTCGGCTGAGGCGGCCAAACAAATCAAGGCGCTGATCAAGACCAGTGAATCCGAGGTCGAAAATGGCGGCAAGCTGGTGGCGGAAAGCACAAAGGCGCTGGCGGATATCAGCGACGATATTAATCGCATCAACGGTATGATGAGCGAAGTATCGAACGCGCAGAACGAACAATCCTCGGCTATGGGCGAGATCAACAGCGCGGTGAACGAACTTGACCATGCCACCCAGCAGAATGCGGCCATGGCCGAGGAGGCTACCGCTGCGGCACAATCGATGGCTGAAAATGCCCGAGAGCTGGCAAGCCTGATTGCCAAGTTTAAAACCAAACAGGGCGGCGCTGCGTTGGCGGCATAAGGACGTTCCTTGTTTTAGCGGAAAACGCCGGGTGGTTGTGCCCGGCGTTTTTGTTTTCCTGTGGGGTGGGGATATTGCACCTGTGTGCGGTGGGCTTTAGCTTGTGGCCATGAGCCCTGTTCCGAAAACTGATCTTGGCCAATGGGCGTGTTTGCGCGCGGTGATTGACGCGGGCAGCTTCGCCAAAGCGGCTGAAAAACTAAACCGCAGCCAGTCCGCCATCAGTTATGCCGTGTCGCGGCTGCAGGAGGCGCTGGGGGTTGAGCTGTTACAGCTCGAAGGGCGTCGGGCTATACTGACCGATGCCGGTCGTCAGTTGCTGGCCGATGCTACCCCGCTGATTGATGATCTTATCCGGCTGGAGCAGCGTGGCCAATTGATGGCGCGGGGCGAGGAGGCGGCTATCCGCCTGCTGGTCGATGCGATTTTCCCCAAAACGGTGTTGTTTGATGTGCTGTCGCGCTTTCAGGCGCGCTTTCCCCATACCGCGATAATCCTGCGCGAGGTGGTGCGCCGCCCGGCGGCAGATAGCCCGCAGGTCTTCGATCTGGCGATTGTGCTGTGGGAAAAGTCGATGGGGCTGGCCCACCGTCTGATGGAAATCGAGATGGTGGCGGTGGCAGCCCCCGGTCATCCCCTGCATCAGCGTTCCGGGCACTTAAGCTTTTCAGTGCTGGCCCGTTATCCCGGTTTGATTATCGAGGGGCCGCTGCCCAGCCTGTCTGCGCCAGAGGCCGGTGAGGAAGGTCTGCAATGGCGGGTCAATACGGTGGAGGCGGCTTTGGCGGCTGTGCGTCAGGGCCTGTGCCATGGCTGGCTGCCGCGCCATCTGATTGCCGAGGATCTGGAGGCGGGGCGTTTGAAAGCCTTACCGCTGGCGGCCGGTGCGGTGCGGACCATTCCGTTAATCTTAAGCTTTGCAGATGAAGAAATGGCCGGGCCGCTGACCCGCGCGCTGGCCGATCTGTTGATCGAAGCCAGCGCTGGGCAGCGCACGTAAAGCCCTGCAGGGGGGGCAGGCTTTGTGCCGCGTACTTTAATTCTTGCGGGCGGCGTAACCGGCGGGCAGTTCCGACGGGGCGCAGTTGATCACAGTCTCATCATTTGGGCCGCAATCTTCCAGGAACGTGATGGTGGCGGCTTCATCGACGACCAGCTTGGGATAGGTCGGGCCAGCATCGCGCAGCGTGCGCATCTTGTCGAGATGGTCGTTCTGGAAGCAGACGGTGGCCTTGGGGTTTTCACCAACCCAGCGCGGGAAGAAGATCACACCGTGCAGGCGCTTTTCGGCCAGATTGACCGCGACGCTGACGCAGGTGCCGGTCGGTTCGTCCCACGAGAATTTATAGACATCGTCCGACAGGCGGATGATGTGGGCTTCCTGATTGCGCACCCAGCGGCCGCCAACCATGCCGGAGTGAATACGGTAATCAATGGTACGGTCGTTTTTGACATAGACTTCGTAC
>JBAVPS010000279.1:0-20463 GCA_049693315.1 Rhizomicrobium sp.
CTGAAAAGCGATGGCGCACCGGCGGTTGCCTCGCGCTGGCTGCAACGGCTGAACCAGCTCACCAGGGGGCTGCAGCTTGATCAGCGTCTGAAACCGGCAACGCCGTTTGCCGAACTGGCCCGCACCGTAAACCAAGTCGGCCCGGCAAAGCCAATCAAACCGCCCGCGCCAACCCCGCCAGTGGCCACCCGCCCGCGGCGCCTTTCGGTGACCGAGATCGAAACCTGGCTGCGCGATCCCTATGCGATCTATGCCAAACATGTGCTGCGTCTGCGCGCCCTTGATCCGCTGGAGGCCGAAATCGGCCCGATGGAGCGCGGCAGTATCCTGCACAAAAGTCTGGAGCTGTTCGTGCGCAAATATCCGCACGATCTGCCCGCCAATCCGGCAGCGGAACTTGCCGCCATTGCGGAAGGTGTCTTTGCCGAAGCCCATCTGCCCAAGGCCGTGCTGGCGCTGTGGCGACCGCGTTTTTTGCGCGCGGTGCTGTGGTTTGCCGAAGTGGAAGCGGGACGCCGCGCCGCCATTGCCGAAAGCTTTGTCGAAATTTCCGGGCAAAAAGATTTCGATGGCCCGGCAGGATCTTTCCGGCTGGTGGGCAAGGCCGACCGTATCGACCGCTTAAAGGCAAGTGGTGCCGTCATTCTTGATTACAAGACCGGTGCCCCACCAAGTGAAAAACAGGTGGTAGCGCAATTATCGCCACAGTTACCGCTTGAAGCGGCCATTCTGGCAGCGGGTGGCTTTAAAGAAATCGGCCCGGAAAAGGCAGCTGAGCTGATCTATATCCGCCTGACCGGTGGTACCCCCTCCGGCGAATACCGCCCCTTAAAAGCCGATGCGATGACACTGGCAGCAGATGCCGAAGCCCGCCTGATTAAACGCATCGCTTTGTTTGACGAGGAGGCCACCGCCTATGATTCCCGCGTGGCACCGATGTTTGCCAAAGGCGAAGGTGACTTTGATCATCTGGCCCGCGTGCGTGAATGGTCGATGAGCGGCTGGGGCGAAGAAGCATGAGCGCCGCAATGAAAGACCCGGCCTTGCTGGCGGCCGATCCCAGCCATTCGGTCTGGGTGGCGGCCAATGCCGGTTCGGGCAAGACCTATACGCTGGCGGCCCGGGTGACGCGGCTATTGCTGGCCGGGGCACCACCGGAAAAGATTCTGTGCCTGACCTATACCAAGGCCGCCGCTGCCGAAATGGCCGGGCGGTTGTTCGATCAGCTGGGGGCCTGGGCCATGCTGGCCCCCGAAGAGCTGCGCACCAAGATCACTGCCATTGGCGGTGTGGTCAAAACCGACGAGGATTTGCGCCGTGCCCGCCGCCTGTTTGCGCAGGCACTGGAAACGCCGGGCGGTTTGAAGATTCAGACCATCCATGCCTTCTGCCAGCATGTACTGATGCGCTTTCCGCTTGAGGCGGGGTTGCCCGCATCGTTCACCGTGCTGGATGATCGCACCGGTCAGGACCTGATGGCCGAAGCACGCAGCCGCGTGTTTGAACGCGCCGCCACATCCGATCCCGAATGCAGTACGGCGATTGCCACGCTGGTGACCCAGACCAGTGAAGATACCATGGCACGGCTGCTCGACAGTGCGCTGGGGACCGACCGCGCCCGGATTGAAAGATTTTGCGCCCAGTATAGTGTTGCTGCCCGCGCCACGAAACTTGAGGAGGCCCATGGTGCCCACCCCGGCGACAGCGAAAACAGCATCATCGCCGAATGTGCCGGACGCATCGAAGTGCTGCGCGAAGACTGGCAGGCCGCTGCTGCCTGGCTGAACGGCGGCACCAAGACCGATGTCGAGCGTGGTGGACGGATCAGCGCCGCACTGCACAGCCAGAATGCACTGGCGCGCTATAACAGCCTGTATCAGGCACTGCTGACCCAGGATGGCAGCGTGCGCAAAAAGCTTGCTACCAAAGCTTTAAGTGAATCCGCGCCGGAAAAGGTCGATTTCCTAAATCGCGAAGGTGAAAATCTGTGCGCCTATGAAGAGCGCAAGAAGGCCGCCCGTGCCGCCCATCTGGCCGAGGCCCTGATCATCGTCGCCGAAGCGGTGCGCCGGATTTATCAGGCCGAAAAACGGGCACGCGGGGCCCTTGATTATGATGATCTGATCCAGCGTACACTGGGCCTGTTACAGGGCGATGGCGCGGCCTGGGTGCTTTACAAACTTGACGAAGGCATCGACCATATCCTGATTGACGAGGCGCAGGACACCAGCGCCCCGCAATGGGATATTGTGCAGTGTCTGACGACGGAATTTTTCGCCGGTGAAGGCGCGCGGGGCAAGGGCCGCACCCTGTTTGCGGTTGGCGATGAAAAACAGTCGATCTTCAGCTTTCAGGGGGCGGATCCCAAACAGTTCGCCGCCCGCCGTGCTTTTTTCGCCGCACAGGCAAAGGATGCCGACTGCCCCTTTGCCACCGTTGCGCTGCCGGTCTCGCGCCGTTCGGCACCCGAGGTGTTGCGTTTTGTCGATGAAACCTTTGCCGACCCGGCGGCGCGTGATGGCCTGACCGCCGATGGTGCGGCGGTGTCGCATAGTGCTTTTCGCGCCAATGCCAGGGGCCGCATCGAATACTGGCCGGTGCTGACGCCGGACAAAAGCGATCCGCCCGACCCATGGGATTTGCGCCCGCTCGATCTGGCATCTGAAGGCAGCCCGCTGGTGCAACTGGCCGAAAAAATCGCCCGCGAGATTGACGGCTGGCTTAAAAGCGGGGCAACACTGCCCGGCCATGATACCCCGATCAGCCCCGGTGACATCATGATCCTGTTGCCACGGCGCGAACCGTTTGCCAGCGAAATCATCCGCAGGCTGAAAGAACGCGGTGTACCGGTGGCCGGTGCCGATCGCTTAAAACTGGCCGATCAGATCGCGGTGATGGATCTGATTGCGCTGGGCCGTTTTGCCCTGACGCCGGATGATGATCTGACACTGGCGGCGCTGTTGCGCAGCCCGCTGATTGGGCTTTCCGAAGATGCCCTGTTCGCCCTGGCCCATGCCCGCACCGGGCGGCTGTGGCCTGCACTGGAAACCCGCAAAAACGAAGCCGCCTATCACGATGCCTATACTTTTCTGACCGATATTCGCCGCCGGGTCGATAGTGAACCGCCGTTTGAATTTTACGCCCGCACCCTGAACGACAAACGCCGGGCTATGCTGGAACGGCTGGGCAGTGAAGCGGCCGACGCCATCGCCGAATTCCTCAATCTGGCTTTGGCTTATGAGCGCAATGCACCACCGGCCCTGGAAGGGTTTCTGCATTGGTTTTCGCGCGGCGGGGCCGAGGTCAAACGGGACATGGACCGTGGTCGCGGCGAAGTGCGGGTGATGACCGTGCATGGGGCCAAGGGGCTGGAAGCCGATATTGTCTTCCTGCCCGACACCACACAGGTTCCGACCGCCCGGGGCGACAGCCTTCTGTATACGGATGGTATTCCGCTATTCCCCGCAGCCAGGGATGATGCCCCCGCACCAGTGCTTGAGGCCAGGGAAGCCCGCCAGAGCGAAGGCTTACGCGAACGGCGGCGGCTGCTGTACGTCGCGCTGACCCGCGCCAAGGAAAAGCTGATCGTCTGCGGTTTTGAAAATAAGCGCGGCACCGCCGAAGCTTCGTGGAACAAACTAACCGAAACCGCAGCCCAAAAACTCTGCAGCGATGCGGAGGGAATCTTAAGCCTTGGCGCAGCGGCTACCGTCACCGCTGCACCGCAATCCGCAGTCCTGACATCGGCCCCCACCCCGCTGCCCGGCTGGGCCACCACGCCCGCACCGGAAGAAGCGCCCAATCCCTATCTGCTGCGGCCATCGGAAGTGGCTGGTGCCGACGAGCCGCCCGCCAAAAGCCCGGCAGGCGGGGCCGAGGCCGCCAAGATGCGCGGCACGCTGGCCCATGCCCTGTTCGCCCATCTGCCCGAGATTGCGCCTGCCGAACGCGAAGCCGCCGCCCGGCGTTTTCTGGCCGCCCGCGGGTTCGGCGGCGACGATGGCGAGGCCCTGATCCGTCAGGTGCAGGCCGTGCTGAACGCGCCGGACTTTGCCGATGCCTTTGCCCCCGGCAGCCGGGCCGAAGTCGCCCTGATGGCCGAGCTGCCTGAACTTGCCCCCAACGCACGCATTCATGGCCGTATCGACCGGCTTGCCGTCAGCCAAACCCGCGTTCTGATCGTGGATTTCAAGACCAACCGCCGCCCGCCCAAATCTGCCGACAAGGTTTCGCCGCTCTACACCACCCAGATGGCGCTCTATCGCATGGCGGCGCGGAAAATATTCCCCGGACGCGAGGTTAGCTGCGCCCTAATCTGGACCGAGGGGCCGCTTTTGATGCCGCTTTCCAATGCCTTACTCGATGGGCAGGTCGAAACCATCGCCGCGAAGCTGAAACAAACCGCTGACAAGGGCGCTTGACGAAGGCACTGGGGCTTCCTAAGTAAGAACCGTTCTATTCGGGCCTCTGGCCCACATGGACCCAACATATAGGGTCTGCACACGAGGAAGTTTCCATGTCCGCACCGATCAAAATTTCCGATGCTTCGTTCCAGGCCGACGTTCTGGATGCCAAAACCCCTGTGCTGGTCGACTTCTGGGCTGAATGGTGCGGCCCGTGCCGCCAGATCGGCCCGGCGCTGGAAGAAATTGCCGGCGAGCTGGAAGGCAAAGTCATCATCGCCAAGATCAACATCGACGAAAGCCCCGAAACGCCCCAGAAATATGGCGTGCGCGGCATTCCCACCATGATGCTGTTCAAAGACGGCGAAGTTGCCGCCACCAAAGTTGGCGCCGCCCCCAAATCCAAGCTGAAAAGCTGGATCGAAGGCGCGCTGTAAACCGCACTTCCATTGAAAATATAAACCGCCAGTCTGTAAAGGCTGGCGGTTTTGTTTTAGCCGTTATCTTTCAGTACCACGCCCGCCAGATGCAGCGAGCCGCAGATCAGAATCCGCGCCGGGCTGCCATCTTGCTGCACCAAAGCGGCGGTGCGCGCCATTGCAGTTTCCAGACTATCGGCAGCGGCGGCATCAAGCCCCGCGGTGCGGGCCTCGGCACACAGGGTTGCTGCATCGCGCGTGGCGCTGTCACCCGCAATGGCGACGGTTTCGACATGACGGGCCAGGCCCTGAAACGCCGAAAAATAGCCGGTGGAATCCTTGGTGTTCAGCATCCCGCTGATGAGATAGAGCGGTTTGGGGCTGCGGTCGGCAAAATCGGCCATAGCGCGGGCAACCGCTGCAGCACCATGCGGATTATGGCCACCATCGAGCCAGATCTCGGCCCCTGCCGGGGCATGGCTGACCAGACTTCCGCGCGTCAGCCGTTGCAGACGGGCGGGCCATTCGACCTTTTGCAGGCCTTCGGCAATGGCGTCTTCCGCAGCCCAATCCAGATGCCGCAACGCCGCAATGGCACTGGCGGCATTTTCGAACTGGTGATGGCCATAGAGACGCGGCGGCGGCAGATCGAGCAAGCCTTCGGTATCCTGATAGACCATGCGGCCATGCTCGGCCATCACGCTGAAATCCTGCCCATAGACAAAGGCCGGGGCGCGTTTGCGATCAGCCTCGGCCAGAATAACCTCAAGGGCTTCATCGGCCTGAGGCGCAACGATCACCGGCACACCCGGTTTGATGATGCCGGCTTTTTCACCGGCAATCGCCGTGATGGTGGTACCGAGGAATTCCGCGTGATCAAGCCCAATCGGCGTGATCACCGAGGCAGCCGGCGTGATGACATTGGTGGCATCAAAGCGCCCGCCAAGCCCCACTTCCAAAATCAGCGCATCGGCTTTGGCGCGTGAAAAGGCCAGAAACGCCGCCGCAGTGGTGATTTCAAAAAAGGTGATCGGCAGGCCCTGATTGGCCGCTTCGCATTCGGCCAGCAGATCGGCCAAAGCGTCCTCGCCAATCAGACCATCGGGCAAACGAATACGCTCGTGAAAGCGCACCAGATGCGGCGAGGAATAGACCGAAACCCGTTTACCTGCCGCTTCCAGCATGGCGCGGGCAAAGGCGCAGGTCGAGCCTTTGCCATTGGTGCCCGCAACATGAATGATCGGCGGCAGTTTCCGTTCAGGATGCCCCAGATCGGCCAGAAGCCGCATCACGCGATCCAGCACCAGGTCGATCTTTTTAGGATGCAGCGTCAGAAGACGCTGCAATATGGCATCACTATCGCCCACCATCATGGCGTGGCGCCGGTGGCTTTCACAACTTTGGTCAGGGTGATTTCCTGCGGCGGCAACCGGGTATGCGGCAAGGACCGGTTCATCATCAGATGGGTCAGGCGCGAAATGGTTTCGCGCAAGTCCTTACGCGGCACCACCATATCGACCATGCCATGGTCCAGCAGATATTCGGCGCGCTGGAACCCTTCGGGCAACTGCTCGCGCATGGTCTGGGCAATGACGCGCTGACCGGCGAAACCGATAAGCGCCCCCGGCTCGGCAATATGGACATCGCCCAGCATGGCATAAGACGCCGACACACCACCGGTGGTCGGATCGGTCAGCACCACGACATAGGGCAGATGGGCTTCATGCAGCATATCGACCGCAACGGTAACGCGCGGCATCTGCATCAGCGACAGCATACCTTCCTGCATGCGTGCGCCACCCGATGCGACGAACAGCACGAAGGGGCGGCCTTCATTGACCGCAGCAATCATGGCCCGCACCAGAGACTCGCCAACGGCAAGGCCAAGCGATCCACCCATGAAATCGAAGTTCTGCACCGCCACCATGATCGGCAGACCATCCAGCGTGCCGCGCGCCGCACTTAAGGCGTCAACCCGGCCGGTCTTGGCCCGGGCTTCGCGTAAGCGGTCGCTGTAACGCTTCTCGTCGCGGAATTTCAGCGGATCGGCGACCACTTCGGGCGGGGTCAGTTCGTCATACGCGCCAGCGTCGAAGATAGCGGCAAACCGCTCCGTCGCACCGATGCGCATATGATGACCACAGCGCGGGCACACGCTCTGCGCCGCCGCCAAGTCACGGTGGAAGATCATCTCGCCGCAGGCGGGACACTTACGCCAGAGATTCTCGGGCGTGTCGGAATGCCCCCCCATCCAGCTTTTGATGCGGGGACGAACAAAATTGGCTAGCCAGTTCATACTTCTATTCTACCGCCAAACATTACGTGTGGGAAGCTTTACTGCAGACGGCGAGCGGCATGAACCGCCACAGCCAGGCGAACGCAGAAGGAAAGCACGTCATTTACCCTGTCATCCTGTGGGCGATCAAGCCCCGCCGCCAGCTTCTCGACAATGGCCGAGCCGATCACCGCGCCATCGGCCACGCGGGCGATAAAGGCCGCATTCTCTGGGGTTTTGATGCCAAAACCGACCGCCACCGGCAAACCGCTGGCCGCCTGAAGCCGTTCCACCGCGCTGCGGACTTCGTCTTCGGCAAAGTTTTTGGTGCCGGTAACCCCGGCAATCGAAACATAGTAAAGAAACCCGCTGGCACCGTCCAGAACCTGCGGCAGACGCGCCCCGGTGGTGGTCGGGGTGGCCAGACGAACGATATCCAGCCCGGAAGCGGCCGCCGGAACCCGCAGCACAGCATCTTCTTCGGGCGGCAAATCGACCACGATCAGCCCGTCAACCCCGGCTTCCGCCGCATCCTTGACGAACTTCGCCGTGCCATAGGCATTGATCGGGTTGTAATAGCCCATCAGAACAATCGGGGTTTCATTGTCTTTCTTGCGAAAGCCCCGCACCAGATCGAGCACCTTGAGCATGCTCATTCCCGCCGCCAGCGCCCGCTGCGACGACACTTGAATCACCGGGCCGTCCGCCATCGGGTCCGAGAAGGGCACGCCGAGCTCGATCAGATCAGCACCGGCATGGGGCAACCCCTCCAGCACCGCCGCCGTGGTATCGCCATCGGGATCGCCCGCCGTGATAAAAGGCACGAAAGCCGCCGTATTCGACGCCTTCAGCGCGGCAAAACGTTTCGCAATACGGCTCATATCTCTTCTCCCAGCGCCTTGGCGACCGAAAACACATCCTTGTCGCCGCGCCCTGACAGGCACAGTGCGATGATCTTATCCTTGGCCATATCCCGGGCGATGCGCATGACATGGGCCACGGCATGCGAGGATTCCAGCGCCGGAATAATGCCTTCCAGACGGCTTAACGTGGTGAAGGCTTCCAGCGCCTGCTTGTCGGTGATGGCGAAATACTGCACCCGACCGGTGTCCTTGAGCCAGGCATGTTCCGGCCCGATGCCGGGATAATCAAGGCCCGCGGAAATCGAATAGGCTTCGGTGATCTGACCATCGCGATCCTGCAACAGATAGGACCGCTGGCCATGCAGCACACCGGGCGAGCCCTTGGTCAGCGAGGCAGCATGATAGGGGGTATCAACCCCCTCGCCCGCAGCTTCGATGCCGTGAATTTCCACCGACGGATCGTCAAGGAAGGGGTGGAACAGACCGATGGCGTTCGAACCACCGCCGACGCAGGCAGTGATCAGGTCGGGCAAACGGCCTTCGCGTTCCAGCATCTGCGCCTTGGTTTCGTTGCCGATCACGCTTTGAAAATTGCGCACCATCATCGGATAGGGATGGGGGCCCGCCGCGGTACCAATGATATAGAAAGTATCCTGCACATTGGCGACCCAATCGCGCATCGCCTCGTTCATGGCGTCTTTCAGCACACGCGAACCGGATTTGACGGCCTTGACCTCGGCCCCCAGGAGACGCATGCGGAAGACGTTGGGCTTCTGCCGCTCCATATCAATCTCGCCCATATAGACGGTGCAGGGCAGGTTGAAGCGGGCCGCAACGGTCGCGGTGGCAACGCCATGCTGACCGGCACCGGTCTCGGCGATGATGCGGGTCTTGCCCATGCGCAGGGCCAAAAGCACCTGGCCCAGGCAATTGTTGATCTTGTGCGCGCCAGTGTGATTGAGGTCTTCGCGCTTGAGATAAATCTTGGCCCCACCCAGATGCTCGGTCAGACGCTTGGCGAAATAGAGCTGACTTGGCCGACCGACATAATATTTGAGCAGCCCGTCGAGTTCGGCATGATAGGCCGGATCGGCCTCGGCCGTAGCATAAGCCTTTTCCAGATCAAGGATCAGCGGCATCAGCGTTTCAGAGACGAAACGGCCACCATAAGCGCCAAAATGACCGTCGGCGTCAGGACCGGTACGATAGGAATTGAGCGGAACGTCAGTCACGGGAGTTGCTTTCAAAGTTTAAGATTATGGCTGGGGGTAAAGTTATGGGCTGCGGCAACAAAGGCCGCAATTTTATCCGGATCTTTGACACCCGGGGCAGATTCCACGCCGGAAGAAACATCGACCATCCCGGCCCCCGCGGCGTATGCGGCGGCAGTGACATTGGCGGGGGTAAGCCCACCGGCCAGCAGCCAGGGACGGGGAAAACTCCGCCCACTGAGGATGTTCCAGTCAAATGCAACACCGTTGCCGCCCGTGCGCGCCGCCCCCCTGGGCGGGCGGGCATCGAACAGCAGCATATCTGCGGCCTGCATCAGCGCCGCAGCGTCATCAAGATCGGCGGCTTCAGCAACCGTCACCGCTTTGATGATGTGCACGCCAAACCGGGCGCGAATATCGCCGATGCGACCCGCGCTTTCCTGACCATGCAACTGCAGATAATCCGGGTGGATGGCAGCCAGCACCGCGTCGATGGCCGCATCATCGGGATCGACCATCAGCGCCACCAGACGCAACCGTCCGCGCATCAGGCCGGCCAGCGGCGCAGCATCGGTCAGGCTCAGATTACGGGGCGATCTGGCATAGAAAACCAACCCGGCGAAATCGGCCCCGGCATTCAGGACCGCCTCGGCCGCCGGCTGGCTGTTGACCCCGCAGATTTTAACCAGAAGGCTCATGATTTAAGGCTTATGACCGTGTGGCGAGGGGAAATCAAGCAGACGCACCCGCACGCCCCCCACAGACACGCGTCACGCGAGGCGTGGGGCGCGATCACAATCACCGATTTAGCCTGCAACCACCCGGCGTTAGCGCGGTTCCTGATCGGTGCGCCAATGATCGACAAAGCGTTTCAGCTCGGCATTATTCTCGGGCAGTACGATCATCACCCGGGCATAAAGATCTCCCGCCGGCGCGCCATCATGGGCCGGAATCCCTTTGCCTTTTAAGCGCATCACCTTGCCGGAATTAGAACCAGCCGGAACGCTTAAATAGACCTTGCCGGTCAAAGTCTCGACCGGCACCTTGGCACCCTGCACCGCCTCGGTCAGGCTGATCGGCAGATCGCATTTGAGATCATTGCCATCACGGCTAAACAGCCCGTCGGCAGCCACCTTGACATCAATTAGCACATCGCCGGCAATGCCGCCCGCCACGCCCTGGCCGCCACGCCCCTTGATCCGGATCTGCTGACCATCGCGTAAGCCCACCGGAATGCGTACATCAACCTCGGCCCCATCGGGCAGGCGAATGCGCTTGGCCCCGCCACTGGCGGCATCACGGAAGCTGACCGTAACGGTCATCTGATAGTCCTGACCGGGACGCGGACGACCGCGCCGCCCGCCGCCGAAACCAAAGCCGGTGAACATGCCGCCACCGCCCATAATATCGGCAAAAACATCTTCGGGCCGTTCGTAATGCTGGCCACCACCGCCAAAACCACCGCCGAAGCCGCCACCGCCGAAACCTTGGGCGCGGGGATTGCCGTCACCATCGATGCGGCCGCCATCGAATTCGGCCCGCTTCTTGGTATCGCCCAAAATCTCGTAAGCCGCGCTGACTTCCTGAAAATGCCGCTTGGCCGCCGCGCCGTTACCGGCCGCGTCGGGGTGGTATTTCTTGGCCAGGGTACGGAAAGCCTTCTTGATTTCGGCTTCGCTGGCGCCTTTGGCAACGCCGAGAACTTCGTATGGATCTTTCATGGGCTTAATATAAGAGGTTCGGGGGCAAACTGTTAAGGGGGCTAAACGACAAGCAACGCAACCGGCAGGCGTTACCCGATATTTTAGTGTAGCGGCATCTGAGCCAGCGTGCGAGCAGACTGGGTATCCCCCGCCGCCGCGGCCATGGCCAGAAAATTCCGTGCCTTGATCAGATCAACCGGCACCAGCTTACCTTTGCGATAAATCTCGCCCAGCTCGGCGGCGGCCATTGGCTGGCTCGGTGCGGCGCGTTCCATCCAGATCAGCCCGGTTTTGACGTCCCGCTTGCCGCCCTCGCCCGCAATCAGCATCTGGCCCAGATTATAGGCCGCCGAGGAAAGCCCGCCATCGGCCGCCTCGGCAAACAATTTGCGGGCTTTGGCCGGGTTCTTCGGTGCCCCCTGACCGGTGCGCAGCATCACCGCGACATTGCGCATCGCCGCCAGATCATCATTCTTGATGCCGTCCCAAAGATGAAAGGCTGTCGCATAGTCACCGCCATCATAGGCGGCAAGACCATGGTCGAAATCGGCCTTGACCGAATCGGGATTACCGGCGCAGGCGGCCAGCAATGCACTGGCCAGAACCAGAACGGGGGCACGATGTGCCAATATCCGAAGCAAAGCAGTCATGGTGATGAGCTTACCGCCTTTTACCCGCGGCGCGAAGATGCTATGCGATGAAGCATGAACCAACCTGGCACTATTGATGAGGGCGGCATTGTTGCCGCGCAGGATCCGCTGGAAATCTTCGCCGACTGGCTGAAGGAAGCGGAAAAGGGTGAAATCAACGATCCGACCGCGATGGCGGTGGCGACCGTCGACGCATCAGGTTTGCCCGATGTGCGCATGGTGCTGCTGAAAGCCTATGACGCGCGCGGCTTCGTCTTCTACACCAACACCGAAAGCGCCAAAGGTCAGGAACTGACCGATCACCCGCAGGCAGCCTTGAATTTTCACTGGAAATCGCTGCGCCGCCAGGTCCGTGTCCGCGGTCAGGTCGAGTTGGTGACGGCGGAAGAAGCCGACGCCTATTTTGCCAGCCGCGCCAAGGACAGCCAGATCGGCGCCTGGGCATCAGCCCAGTCCCGCCCGATGGAAGGCCGCTGGATATTTGAGCGCGAGATCGCCAAATACGCCCTGAAATATGGTCTGGTGAAAGTGCCGCGCCCACCGCATTGGACCGGCTATCGTGTCAGCCCGGTACAGATCGAGTTCTGGCGCGACCGCCCGTTCCGGTTGCATGACCGACTGGTTTACCGCCGCGCAAACCTTGACGCGCCATGGTCAACGGAAAAACTTTTCCCCTAAGTATACTGCGTACCATCACAGTAATATTATACGAACTTTATCATATTAACCCTCTCCTTTGAGAAGAGGGGTTGCAAGCACTTACCCTTAACCTCTGATTAACATATACAACCTAAACTTGGTAAGGTATGCTATTTAAAGTTATTTACGCAGTCTATTATTGCACGAACCCGTTCTTAATGAACGGGAATTAAAATACGATCCAAGGCGCGCTGCTAGGGGCGGGACCTAACCGGCGCAGTCAGAGGGAAACAGGCGTATGGCGGGGTACAGGCCATCACGACTGAGGGCGTGGCGGGGGTAAAGCCGGGAATATCGGTTTTAAGAGGGGTAGAATATATGGCGCTGGCGGTAAATGCAGGCCGCAACATTGCAGCGGCAGGGGACGGACCAGGCGAACAAATGGCTGGCGTCGGCAATACAGGTCTTTTTGATTATATCCAGCGCATTCAGGAAATCGACGAGATCGACGATATCCTGTTGGCGTTGCAGGATCGTCTGGTCCAGTTTGGGATCAGTTATTTTGTCTTCGCCTCGGCCGTGCGTAACACCGAAGATTTCAAACGCGGCATCATCGCCGCACGGCTGCACCCGCAATGGGCCAAGCGCTTCTTTGCGCAGCAGGATGCCGATGAAAACCCTCTGCTCTCGGGGACGCTGTGCAATTCCGAACCATTGTTCTGGCACGAGATCAAAATCAAGCCGCAAACGGTATCAAGTACGGCGGCCGCCCACCTCATCCGGATTTATCGTGACGCGCGCAGCTTTGGTTTAAGCAACGGCTTGTGTGTGCCGGTCTATTATCCGGGGCGTGGATTAATCCTGGCCCACTTTGTCGGCACACGGATTATTCCGACATCGGCAACCCGTGTCAGCGTCCATGCCATGGCGCTGTACACCTGCAACCGCCTGATGCGGCTGAGCGAGCGGGATCAGCCCAAAACCTCACTGCTTACAGCGCGCGAAGCCGACTGCCTGGCCTGGGCGGCGCAGGGCAAGACGGACTGGGAAATCGGCGAAATACTCGGAATAAGTGAAAATACCGTGCACTGGTATATCGAGAACATCAAACGCAAACTTGGCGTCAGTACACGCATACAAGCGGTGGTGAGTGCCATTCAGGATGGTGCGATACAGGTCTGAGTTATTTATTTTTTGCCCACCCGATTGGGGGGACGTCAGCCGGGAACAAATGTGTCAACCTCGCTTCAGAAGGGTTAGGAGCAAGGCAATGGCATTCTTAGAAAAAACGGACATGCCATCAAGTGGTGGCGGCGGCAGCGATCAGTCCAGCACACGGGAGTTGGTTCTCGTAATTCTGGAACAGTTGTCCATAAGCTTTGACAAACTGTCCTGTCTGGATGAGGCAGCGCCCCATCTGGAGAAGCTGATGGCGATTGCCTGTCGATCGCAGTTTCACTGACACCACGCGCCCATATCGGCGCCCCTCAGAAACAAAGCTTTCGTCCCGCCCACTCGGCGGGACTTTTTTTTGCTCTGCCAGACCGTGATAAATGCCCTCACAGCGCCACCTGCGACATTTTGGATAGTTCCGGAACGTAAGAATTGGGTGAAATTGCATCACCACAACAGGAAAATACAGACAGATCATAGGGTTCTGATTGACGAAGCGGACCGGCTCTGACAGGGTTAATTGGTCGGAACGGGATTCGACCCTATTGCATAGGTCGATAGTTCTCTCGGGGGCATTGGGATGATTAAATCCGAACTAGTTGCGCGTCTGACGGCTCGGTATCCGCATTTGTATCACCGCGATGTGGAGCGGATTGTTTCCACCATGCTGGATGAGATTACCGCGGCTCTGGCCAAGGAAAATCGCGTCGAATTGCGTGGCTTTGGTGCGTTTTCGGTCAAGGTTCGGCCATCGCGAATGGGGCGCAATCCGCGCACCGGCGAACCCGTTGCCGTTGAGGAAAAGCGGACACCGTTTTTCCGTACCGGCAAGGAACTGCGCGAACGGCTCAACGGCAAAGAAGTCTGATCACCGACAGTGACGTGTTGGTGGTACCAGTGCTTTTGCCGGCAGTAGTCGCCCATATTAAACGCCACATATAATGCACGGCTTGCAGATGCGCCATTTTAAGGTGCGTCAAGGATGCTTTGCGCCCCCACCCCTGAAGTGCACGGCCCCCATCAGTACCAATCCCAGTACGACCAGGCCGAAGGCCAATATGACAATGACCGAGGACAGCACATAGGTCTGCCGGATCTTGCGCTCGGCAGCGGCTTGCCGGTCGTAACTGAGTTTTATTTCGTCATCGCGAATAACACCGATAATACGTTCAACCCTGATACGTTCAGCCCGCAGGGACAAATCGATCGAGGCATGGGTCACCACCTCGCTATGGGCGGCCTTCAAGGATATCAAGGCCGGAAAATCGACCAGCCGACGAGAGACGAATGTATTCAGTTGGCCCAGCCGTGCAGCCTCCTGCGGGCAGTCCGCCAGAGTGGCGTTAAGCTGGCCAATGGCAGCACGCAACCCGGTTGCCTGCTCCTGATAAAATTGTACGAACACCTGCTGCCCGGATAAGGCATAGCCGCGCAATGACAGTTCGGTCGAAAGAATATTACTGTCGACATCCGCCAGATACCGCAGTGCCTGATTGGAACGCTGACCGGCCTGACCAAGCTGACGCAACTCAGAGATATTGGCGCCCATCAAAATCATACCGGCGATCAGCATAACGATCGCGCCCATCAGCATTTCTACACCCGCCGCACGTAAATGGCCGCTACGGACATGGTGTTTAATGGTTTGCCAGAAACTGACACCGGGCAGCATAAGAGACCTAGTTTATCGACCAGACCACTTTAAGCCCCGAATGCTAAGGCTTCGTAAGGAGCCATTCAGGATCGGGATGCCCCACCGCCGACACCACGAAACCCGCCACGGTAATAGACCGGGGTGACGTTTTCTGTGTCATCCGTCTGGCTCTTCGTGCCTATCGTGCCAGAAAAAAACAACCCGAGCAGCCCCAGCCCAAATGACACGATAACGACCCCGGAGGACAGGATGAAGGTCTGCCTGGCCTTGCGCTCGGACGCCTGCTGGCGTGCAACCACCCGCTTCAGTTCCTGAGCCCGCATGACAGATAACATTTTCCCAGTATCCATACGGGCCTGACGGACCCTGGCATCCATCACAATATCCGTGGCCGGATGGGCTCTCGTCGGCTTAAAGACGATCAGATCGGCAAACATTTTTTTGCGGCCATCGGCGAAAACACGCAAGCGCTGCAGAACGGTGACATCTTCCGGATACTCGGCCAGCAGAGCTGACAAATCCGTCAGCGCCGTTTCCACACTTTGAATCCGTGTGCCGTGACGCCAGATGAATTCAGTCTCGCCTGTGGCGGCGAAACTGCGCATCGATAATTCGCTTGCCAGAATATTGCTGTCGACTTCGCTTATTTTGAGCAGCGCCTGATAGGAATGCTCAGTCGCAAGGCCTAGCCGATGCAGCGCGGACATATTCGCCCCCATCAGCAGCATACCGCTCAGCAACAGGACCATTGCCGCCGCTACCATTTCGGTACCGGCAGGCCGCAAATGGCCACAGCGGATATGGTGGCAGATGGTTTTCCAGAAGCTGGTTTCTGCCGCCATGCGACATCATCCCATTGATACGGCGGCCAGCTTACGGTGAAGGTCCTAATGCTTGGTATAATGATAGATTACTAAAAAACGTCTATTTATAGGGAAATAGTAAGCAAGCATCACCATAGGAATAGAAACGGTAGCCTTTCGCAATGGCTTCGGCATAGGCCGCCCGCATGGTCTCAAGCCCGGCAAACGCCGACACCAGCATGAACAACGTTGAGCGTGGCAGATGGAAATTGGTCAGCATCATATCCACGGCGTTAAAACGGTAACCGGGGGTGATGAAAATATTGGTATCGCCACTGAACGGCTTGATCCCGGTCGCATCGGCGGCGCTTTCCAGCGTCCGTACCGACGTGGTGCCAACCGCCACAACCCGCCCGCCCGCCGCACGAACCGCATTCAGCCGCCCGGCGGTCGTGCCATCGATATGGGCCCATTCCGAATGCATTTTATGGTTAGCCGTATCGGCGGTCGAAACCGGCAGGAATGTCCCGGCCCCAACATGCAGCGTCACGGTTTCACGCCCAACCCCCGCGTCACCCAGCCGGTCAAACAGTTCCGGGGTGAAATGCAGGCCCGCCGTCGGCGAGGCCACGGCCCCTTCATGGGCGGCATAGATGGTCTGATAATCCGCCTTATCCTGCGCATCGGGGGCGCGCTTACCCGCGATATAGGGCGGCAGCGGCATATCCCCCTGCAGGGCAATGGCAGCATCAAGCGCCCCGCCGGCCAGGGTGAAAGCAATCTCGATTTCGCCAGCCTCGTGCATGGCGGCCACTGTGGCGGCAATATCGGTCCCAAGGGTCAGACTATCCCCCACCGCCAGCCGTTTGGCCGGTTTGACCAGCGCAGCGAAACGATCTGGGGCTAGGCGGCGGATCAGAGTGGCTTCGATTTTGGCGCCGGGGCCATCGGCGCTGCGGGGCGAGCGCCGCCCCTTAAGCCGGGCCGAGATCACCTTGGTATCATTGACCGTCAGACAATCGCCGGACTTTAAAAAGTCAGGCAGATCGCGGACATGGGCATGGATCAGGGGCGCGCCAGGGCGCACCACCAAAAGGCGCGCCGCATCGCGTGGGCATGCCGGGCGAAGCGCAATGGATTCGGCTGGCAGATCGAAATCGAAATCGTCAACTTGCATGGCGGTGGGGATTAGCCGCTTACCGGCCGCAAAGCAACCAGCCCCCCCCCCAACGCAACGATTTACGCAACCAAAACGCGATAGTCTGATTTCTTGTCCAGCGCATCCTTGGTCAGCAGGGCCTCGAAATAAGCGATGGTGAGCTGCAAACCAAGCTCGATCGGCGTACGCGGATGCCAGTCGAGCTGTGTTTTGGCCTTGGTAATGTCGGGTTGGCGCTGTTTAGGATCGTCAGTCGGCAGCGGACGGTAAATAATTTTGGAGCGGCTGCCGGTCAGTTCGATCACCATTTCAGCCAGCGAACGGATGGTGCGCTCGTCCGGGTTGCCTATATTGATCGGCCCGGTGATGGTATCGGGGGATTCCATCAGCTTCAGTAAGCCATCGACCAAGTCATCGACATAGCAGAAAGACCGGGTCTGACTGCCATCGCCATACAGCGTGATATTCTCGCCGCGTAAGGCCTGAACAATGAAATTGGACACCACGCGCCCGTCATTGGGGTGCATGCGCGGCCCATAGGTATTGAAGATACGGGCAACCTTGATCTTGAGCTTTTCCTGACGCCAGTAATCGAAAAACAGCGTTTCGGCGCAGCGCTTGCCTTCGTCATAGCAGGCGCGCGGCCCGATTGGATTAACGTTGCCCCAGTAATCCTCGCGCTGCGGGTTGCATTCGGGATCGCCGTAAACCTCGGATGTCGAAGCCTGCAAGATCTTCGCCTTGGTGCGCTTGGCCAGCCCCAGCATATTAATGGCGCCGTGAACCGACACTTTAGTCGTCTGCACTGGATTGAACTGGTAATGCACCGGACTTGCCGGGCAGGCGAGATTGAAGATCTTATCAACCTCGACATAGAGCGGAAAAGTCACGTCATGGCGCATCAGCTCAAACTGCGGATTATCAAGCATGCTGGCAATATTGCGGCGCGACCCGGTGAAGAAATTGTCCACGCACAGCACTTCACTGCCTGCGGCGAGCAACCGCTCGCACAAATGCGACCCAATGAAACCGGCGCCTCCGGTAACGAGAATGCGGCTGTCGATTGTCATGCTTTCTGCCTCTTTCCGATGCTGCCCCACCCCACATGCACAGACCGGGCCTAATAACGAAAGCGTTGATTCCAAAAGCGAATATGCGTTAGTCCGCAATACTTACGGCAGTTTTGCCGGGCATGCTACGCCCCCATCGGAAAAATCTGCCGGGCAAACACGGTTTTAGAACGCACGATAAAAAGCTGACCGATGATGCCCCACTGCAAAACGCGATTCAGAACGATTTACAGATTTTTAACCACCTTCCCTTGCGAAAAACCCTTTCACTCTTATCATCTTGATTTAACACTTTGATTCGCCGCGCGGGGCGGCATGCGCGAGGGGTTGCCGGGATGAGTCCCTTATTGGGACACCATAACAGGCCTGGCGTTTTTCCGGCTTGTAGCACAAGGCGGCGCCTGTGGGCTGGCGCTGCGGTGCTTGCTATGTCGGCGGCACCGGCCTGGGCGGGCGATTTTGCGCTTTCAGCATCAGACCCTGTGGTCTTACTGGTAACTGGCGGTACGGTATCCCTGGCGATTGCCGCCGGGCTGTGGGCACTGGCACAGCAGCGCGTGACGCGCCGCTTACAACGACAATTGCAGTCCGTCGGGGCACGAACCCGCGCACTGATCGGCGAACGCGATGCCCTGCTTGGCACCGCACGCGAGGCACTTATCGTCTGGGGCCGCGATGGACGCGGCACGCTGTCGTTCAGCGGTGCCGAAAAACTGCTGGATGAGTGCCTCAAAGGGGCCGAAGCAACCGAATTATCGACCGCCATTGACGCCCTGAGTGATCAGGGTACGGCCTTTGCCATGACCGCCCATGACGAGGGGCGGCGGCGTATCAAACTACGCGGACAGGCTGTTGGCGGCATGGCCGCGGTGTGGCTTGAAACTGAAACCGCTCTCACGCTTGAGACCCTAGACTACCGGCTGATCCTCGACATGCTGCCGACGCCGGTGTGGCTGCGCGACCGGGCGCAAAAACTGATCTGGGGCAACCGCACATTTCTGTCGGCAACCGGGGCCAGCGATATTGACGCGGCGGTGCTGGAACAGATGGCACTGGATAAGGGCGAACGCGATCTGGCAATTCAGGCCTACACCCAAAATCAGGTACAGACGGCGGAACGGCGCACCGTTATCGGTGGCCAGCAGCGCGCCCTGATGCTGACCGAGGTCCCGGTCGATTTGGGTGTGGTCGGCACGGCCAGTGATGTGACCGAAGTTGCCGCCAGCGCCGCACGACTGCAGCAGCATATCGCCGCCCACAGCGACACACTCGACAAACTGGCCACAGCGGTGGCCATCTTCGATGCCGATCAGCATATCAGCTTCTTCAACCGCGCCTTTGCCAAACTGTGGGACATTCCTGCCGTATGGCTCGATACCCATCCAAGCGATAGCGAAATTCTCGATCGCCTGCGTGAAGAACGCAAACTGCCGGAACAGCGTGACTATCAAAGCTGGAAAGCCGAGCGACTGAAAATATTCCAGACCGCGCATGATTATGCGGCCGAGGAATTGTGGCACACGCCAGACGGCAGAAACTTACGCGTGATGGTCCAGCCCCACCCCTTTGGCGGGCTGACCTTCCTGTTCGAGGACGTTACCGAGCGTATCTCGCTGGAAAGCTCGATTAATACACTGGGCAAGGTGCAGTCGGCCACACTGGATTCCTTGCGCGAAGGCGTGGCGGTGTTCGGTCCCGACGGGCGGCTGAAGCTGCACAACGCCGCCTTTGCCGAGATATGGGGCCTGACAGAAAAGGATCTGACAAGCGAGCCGCATATCCGTGCCATTGCCGCAGCCTGCGCCACCAAATTCGCCACGGAACCGATGTGGGAACAGCTGATTCAGGCGGTTGTTTCAGAAGATGGCGGTTCAAACGATTTCGGCGAGATTGAGCGGACTGACCGCACCATCTTATCGCTGCGGCTGTCGCAATTGCCCGACGGGGCCAAGCTGATCACCTTTGCCGACGCCACCGCCCGCATCCGCATTGAAGGTGTGCTGCGCGAACGCGCTGAAGCTCTGGAAGCCGCCGACCGGCTTAAATCTGACTTCATCAAGCATGTGTCGTACGAACTGCGTACACCGCTCAACACTATTCTGGGTTTTGCCGAACATCTGTCATCGGAAGTGCCCGGCGCGCTCAACGAACGTCAGCGCGAATATATGCAGGCGATTGTGTCGAGCTCGAATGCGCTGAAGGATCTGGTCAACGATATTCTGGACCTGGCGCTGGTCGAATCTGGTGCGCTGCGGCTGGAGCTGGCCCGCATCGACCTCACGCAGCTGCTCACCGACATTGCCGCCCATGCCCGCGAGTGGGCTGCCAAAGCCGGACTGACGCTGGAACTGGAAGCCCCCGATCCCGCAGGCGATTTCTTTGCCGACGAGCGGCGCATTAGCCAGGTGATCTACAACCTTTTGTCCAACGCCATTAAATAC
>JBAVPS010000280.1:0-7820 GCA_049693315.1 Rhizomicrobium sp.
CCCAAGGCCAGCGACCACCATACCGGCTCCATGTGGGTGACACCGCCAAAGGTCGGGGCCATATCTTTCAACAGCGGGATCATGGTGGCGACAAAGGGAATGTTGTCGATGATCGCCGATGCCAGCGCCGACAGCCACAGAACCCCGGTTGCGGTCAGCCTCATGTCGCCGCCGGTGGCATGGGTCAGTTCGCGTGCCAGCATGGTAATCAGGCCGGTTTTCTCGACCGCGCCGATCACGATAAACAGGCCGATGAAGAAGAAAATGGTGACCCATTCGACATCTTTCAGCACGCCGATGATGTTCTCGTTCTGCCGGTGCGGCTTGTACGGCAGATTGTCGATCAGCAGCATCAGTGCTGCCCCGAACAGCGCGATGGTTCCGGCGTGCAGATGAAACATCTCGCCCACGGCAAAGGCCGCAACGATGGCGATCAGCATGGTCACCGAAATGGCGAACATACGGCGATCCTTGATTTCCTTTTTGGCATCCAGCGCCATCACGGCGGCTTTGTCGGCGGGGCGGGCTTTAAGCCTGCGGCCCCAGATCAGATGGTTGATGATCAGCTGAACCACCAGCGCGATCACCGCCACCGGTGCCATGTGGATCAGAAAATCGTTGAAAGCCAGATGCGTGGTTGAGCCGATCAGAATGTTGGGCGGATCACCGATTTCGGTCGCGGCACCGCCGATATTGCTGGCAAAAATTTCCGCGAACAAAAACGGGTAGGGCGGCACCCGTAAGTGGCGGCAGATTCCCATCGTTACCGGTACCACCAGCAGAACCGTGGTGACATTATCAAGCCCGGCCGAAAGCAGCGCGGTAATCAGCGCCAGACTGACCAGAATGCCCGCCGGGTTGCCGCGTGCGATCTGGGCGGCTTTGATAGCAAGATATTCGAACAGGCCGCTTTTGCGGGCCACGCCGACCACGATCATCATGCCAGCCAGAAAGCCGATGGTGTTGAAGTCGATCGCCCGGATTGCCTCGTCCTGGTTTAAGACGCCGATCAGCACCAGCAGCGCGCCGCCGAGCAGCGCCGCCACCGCGCGGTTGACCTTCTCGCTGATGATCAGCGCGTAGACGGCGATCAGTACGGCGGTTGCGCTGTAAAAGGCGGCAGGTCCGGTCATAGCTACTCCTGATGGCGCAGTATCACTGGCAAGGCGTGACAGTGGCAAGCAAAACCGGATAAACTTTGCGCTATGATCCCACGCCTCAAACCTGGAATATTCGTCCGTGCCCTGATCCGCCGCGCAGAAGTGGCCGGTGCCCAGGGCTATGTCGCCTGCAAAGGCACGGAAGAAGCCGGTGCGGTTTTCATCAAGATCAACCGGCTGGATGGCACCTGCGTGGTGTTAAGCCAGGCCCGCGCTGGCGAAGGCGAGCTGGTGTGGATGCGCCCCTTGGGCGAATCCTGCGATGAAGAACGGGCCAGCAGCTATTTTGAAAAGCAAAAGCGCTTTGATCCCGATCTGTGGATTATCGAGATCGAGGATCGTCAGGGCCGCCCCTTCGTTGACGAAAAGATTGTCTGAGGGGCAAACCGCGGCGAACGCTTTTACGGGTACCCGCGGTGCTAGTGAATCTTCACCAGCGCCTTGCAATAGAAGGCATCCTGCAGCGGGCCTTTGGGCTTTTTCGGATCACGCATCTTGAAGAACAGGATCTGGCGTTCGTTGTCGGCGCAGACCTGCGCCAGCCGGTCCGGGCTGGCCACCGCACCACAGACGATTGTGCCGTTATAAAAGGTCTGTTTCAGCGGCCAGCTTTGATAGGTGCCGTCGCCCATGCCCTGATTGAAGACGCCATCGGCACCGACGGTCTGGGTGTAGTTGGCATCCTTGTCGCCGCGGCAGATCGCGGTCCAGAACGGGGCGGCGCTTGTCGCCCCGGCGGCAGAGACGGCTATCACGAATGTGGACAGTGCCACCCCGGCAAGGGTGAAGACGATACGATGGTGCATGACGTGCTCCTGTTAAATCCCCTTGCCCCTATTTCGGCATGCGGTCACGGGTTTGGCGCTGCACCATCCAGCCGGGATATTCGGGCTTTAAGGCGCTGACGGCATCCAGTGCGTCCAGTTCCGCCGCCGACAGTTCGATATCGCTGGCGGCAAGATTGTCGGTCAGCTGCGCCTCGGTCTTGACCCCGATCAGCACCGAGGTGACGGCGGGCTGCGCCAAAAGCCAGGCCAGCGCAATGCGGGCCGGGCTGGCATGGTGGCGTGCCGCAATCGGGCGTAAAACCTCGACGATTTTCCAGACCTGCTCTTTATCCACAGGGGGGAAGTCAAAGTTGCTGCGACGGGCATCGGCGGGATTTTCCGCCCCCGGACCAAAGCGGCCCGACAGGATGCCCCCGGCCAGCGGGCTCCATACCATCAGGCCAAGTTTCTGATCGGTCAGCATGGGAATAACCTCGCGCTCGACATCGCGCCCGGCCAGCGAATAATAGGCCTGCAAGGTTTCGAGCCGTGCCCAACCATGCTTTTCCGCCATCGCCTCGGCCTGCATGATTTTCCACGCCTGCCAGTTGGAACAGCCGACATAGCGCGCCCAACCCTTGTTCACGACATGGTCCAGGGCGCGCAGGGTTTCCATGACCGGGGTCTGCTGGTCCTGAGCGTGGATCTGATACAGGTCGACATAATCCAGCTGCAGCCGTTCCAGACTGCGTTGCAGCGAATCCAGAATATGCCCGCGTGACGCGCCGACATCGTTCGGCCCGGTACCAAAGCGGCCATAAACCTTGGTGGCGATGACGACATCCGAGCGTTTAACACCGATTTCTTTCAGTGCCGTGCCCAGCAGGGTTTCGGCGATGCCATAAGAATAGATGTCGGCGGTATCGATGAAATTGATGCCTGCTTCCAGCGCCTTTGCCACAAGGCTGGTCACGTCGCTTTGCTGCAATTTACCAACATGGCCGAAGAACGAACCTTCTCCGCCAAACGTCATGGTGCCAAGACAGAGTTCTGAAACAAACAGACCTGTTGAACCCAGCTTGCGATAGCGCATGTCGCCATTTCCTACAATTATTCTTCGTCGCGCATCTTACGGCGGCTGGGCGACGGCACAAATACAAAAGGCGGGGATTCCCCCGCCTTTTGTTTCAGATGCCGGTTCGGTTACTTGCCGAAATCGATGACGGCACGACGGTTTTGCGGCTCTTTCACGCCCATGCCGGTGGCAACCAGCGGGTCGTGGAAGCCTTTGCCCTCCACCGCGATGGTGTCGGGTGCCAGCCCTTCATTGGCCATTGCGGCTTTGACCACTGCAGCGCGTTTTTCAGAAAGCGCCATGTTGAATTTGTCCCCACCGACGGTGTCGGCATGGCCGACAACCTTGATCGTGACGAAGCCATTGGTCTTGGCGGTGCGCACTGCATCGGCGACGACCTGCTTGGACTGGTCGGTCAGATCGCTCTGTGCAAAGTCAAAGAAGACGATGTAGGTCGTAACGGGCGCTACGGCGGCCACCGGCGGTGGCGGCGGCGGGGCTGACGGTACCATCATCGGTGCTGGGGCCATTGCAACGGGCTTCTCGGACTGGTCGTTGAAGAAGAAGCGCAAACCAATCAGCACGGCATTGTCGCGCATGTTATGCACGGCACCATAAGACGCATACTGGGCACCATTATAAGCACTGCCTGCGAATTTTGCATTGTTCAGCTGCAAGCCGCGATAGCGGTAATTGGCGAACAATTCGACTTGCGGGGCAAGGGTGTAATGGGCTTCGGCGATCAGCTGCCACTGCAGGAAATTTTTGCTGTCATTGAACTGGCTGTCATAGCCGGTGCTGTGGTTGGTGCCCCAGGATTTTAGTTCACCGTTACCGATACCAAGGCCGCCACCCAGCGCCATGCCGAAATCCGGTGTAAGCGGAATGTCATAAAGGGCATTGATCATGCCGCCCAGCACCGTTGCGTGCCCGCTATAACCGTCCGCTGGTTCATGGGGGGAGTAGTTCAATTCCGCTTCAAGGCGGAAGTGCTCCTCAAAACGATAGCCGCCGCTTAAGACGTAGAGGGCGCCATCATTGACGCCGATCTTGGTCGGCGAGGTTCCGGGGACGCTGACCTTCAGCGTGTTCACAGAATCCCAGCCGGCAGCGATGCCGACATAGGGGCCTGTGGGTTCCCCAGCCAGAGCTGCGCCGGAAAGAGTGAAAAATGCGGCACCAGCCAATAGAGCAGAATGAATTTTCATTTTTTTCTCACGATCCAAATACGCATGCACGGTAGTGGGAAGTCATGTGTAATTTTTATTGGAAATACCCCGGAACTAACCGCTATACGTCAAGGTAATGTCTTTATTTCAACTTCATATACTGACGACTTTAAAATGAAGTGTTCGGAAAATTGCTGTGTTAATTCAGCAACTAAAATAAAATTGCAATTTACTTTATATGGCAATAATGCATTTATTTTAATTTTACTTAGTGTGATATAAATAAATCGGCGTTTATTGCATTGTTATGTACTTGAAATAAAATAAATACACCAGTTAGTATTTATACGCATGCTCTGCGATCGTTAATTGTGCGTTTGTATCGACTTGAGCGGCCACAAAAAAGGCGGGCCTTTAAGCCCGCCTTTTGCGTCAAAAGGTATGCTGACGTTATTTACCCAGATCAATCACCGCACGGCGGTTTTGTGGTTCCTTCACATCCTTGCCGGTAGGGACCAGCAGATCGTGGAAGCCTTTGCCCTCCACCGCGATGGAATCCGACGTCAGACCTTGCTCGGTCATGGCGGCTTTGACCGCATCGGCGCGCTTCTGGGATAGTGCGACATTGAATTGGTCGCCGCCGACTGTATCGGTGTGGCCGACCACATGAATCCGGACAAAGCCATTGGCTTTGGCGGTCTTAACCGCCGCGGCAATGATTTGTTGGGCCTGATCGGTCAGATCGGATTTGGCAAAGTCGAAGAACACAACATAGCTGGTCACCGGTGGCGGCGGTGGTGGGGCTGCGGGCGGCGGTGGCGGGGGCGGTGGGGCTGCAGCTATCGGCTTGGCCGCAGGTTCGGCAGGGCTGTTGAAGAAATAGCGAATGCCCAGCAGCACGACATGGTCATGCAGCGAATGGACCTTGCCCACCGTGTCATAGCCGCTGCTGGTATAATAGCGCGTACCATATTGGTCGTCATCGACCTGCAGCCCGCGGAAGCGGTAATTGCCGAACAGTTCGAAATGGGGTGACAGGGTGTAATTGGCTTCGGCGATCAGCTGCCATTGCGGCGCGGTCTTTTTATCATCGATGCGGTTGCTGGTGCTGGACGAGCTGGCATTGCCGGTGATCTTGATGTTGCCGGTGCCGTAGCCGATGCCGGCACCCAGCGCCAGGCCAAGCCGCTTGCTGACATCGAATTCGTACAGGGCGTTGACCATGCCGCCGAGGATGGTGGCGTGACCGGAAAATTCGCCTTTGCCTGCATTATGATAGGTGTAATTGAATTCGCCTTCGATCCGCCAGTGATTGTCAAAGCGATAGCCACCGTCGATCAGCCCGATGGCATTATCATCGGTGGACAGATATTTGCGTTGCCATTGGGCGCCGCTGACGTCGATCCGGACGGTATCAAGGCCGTCCCAGCCTGCCGCGATGCCGACATAGGGGCCCCTGGCTTCACCAGCCGATGCCTGACCCGTCCAGGCCAGACCTGAAAGCGCCAGCAAGGCCGCGCAGCTTAATGCTGTCGAACGGATTTTCATGTTTATCCTCGTGCTTGGGTTCCAAAACGAACGCATTCACACGACGGCAGGCGACAAATACGACTTATAACGCCCTACAAACGCCAGCCGTTCACGAAAAATACCGTACCACTTCCGATTGTTATTGAAAGCGCTGGCGTCTTTGGGCGCGTATTTGGCTTAACGCTGTGACAGCCCTGCCACAGCGGAAAAATGGCTGATTGCCTGCGCTTTGGCGATGTCGAGCACAAAGGCGTAGCGGCCCGGCAACAGGCGCAATGTGCCGGCGGGGGCGCTGGCAAATGTGGTCAGAAGCTCGGCCCGTGGCGCAACATGGAACAGTTTGAGCCATCCCATCAGCAAGCTGCGGCCCACGGTGCCCAGTCCGGTCAGGTCGGCAAAATCGACGGCATGCAGCATACCGCCTTCGGTCAGGGCGGCCAGTGCGGCGGCAACTGCGGCGCGCCAGTCCGGGATCATCGACAGGCTATAGGAAAACAGTGCGTGATCGAAGGGGGTATCAAGGCCAAAGGTCGCGGGCGTCATTTCCTCGGCATAGCCGTGGGCCAGATGGATGCGGTGGCTTAAACCGGCATGTTCGATGGCGGCGCGGGCGGTTTTGAGCATCTCGGCCGAGGCGTCTAGGCCGAACAGCTCAGCTTCGGGGTAACGCCGGGCGATCTTGATCAGATTACGCCCGGTACCGCAGCCGATTTCGACCAGTTTTGCCCCGGCGGGTAAATTCAGCCCACGGATCAAGCCGTCGCGCCCGAACAGATAATATTTGCGGGTCAGATTGTAGATGAAACGCTGGTGACGATAGATGCGGTCCATCAGTTCGGCGTGATCGGCGTCATCCATGCTGCATTAGCCCCGGGTATAGATGTGGAAGCCGCCATAGATCGACGAGCGGTCCTGGGCGTGGAAGGCGCGGCTTTTTTCCGCGTCGTAATGCCAGGGGGCCAATACGTCTGCCGGCAGCATATCGGGCAGCGGGCTGTCCGGTCCGGCGGTGCGGAAGATGACGCGGGCATCTTTGGCATCGGCCACCCGGTCGATTTCCCGCCACAGAGCCGTGAATTGTTCCGCGTTCATCCAGTCCTGCGCATCCAGCAGCACAAAACGATGCAGCGAATGATCGGGCTGGGTTTTCAGATAATCGGTGAACATGGCGTGGTGGACTTCCACCTTGCTTGTCCGCTCACGGATGTCTTCATAAACCTCACGGCGCAGGTATGCCGGCACCGCAACACGCAATTCGGTGTCATAGCCGCGGCCAAAGGCCTGCCAGGCAAAATAATTGTTCCGGATCGGGAAATCACAGGCCAGCCGCTCGACCCGCTCGCGCAGCACCGCGATGGGGTCGCCGCCATAGGCCGCCACCAGCGCATCATACTGCGCCGGGGGGATGCCCAGCGCATAAAGCGAAATCGGGCTCTTGGCCAGAAACTGGATGGTCTTGTCGTTGAACAGCGGGGCAATCTGGCGTTCAAAGATCCGGCGTTGTTCGGCCGGGGTCTTGGCCGCCAGAATCGGCTCCAGATGCTTGCCATGCAGTTTGGCCACCGCATGTAATAAGCCGATGAAGCGACCAAGCAGGCCATAACGGTACAGGTTGCGGGCGAACATATTGATCCGCCGCCCGTGCAGGAAGATGCGCTTCTGCCAATAGGCGCGGGTTTCTTCATCCAGCACCGATGACAGATAGCGGTCGAACAGCACCGCATTGCGCTTGTCGTTGGCGGAACCGAAAAACCGGAAGAAATCCTCGTAGGTCGGCAGGTTTTTCAGCGCGGCCAGTTTCAGCCGGGTCAGTGCGATATGATTGGGGTTGAGATCGATGGCGATAATCGCCGCCGGGTCTGCCGCCAGATAATTCAGCACATTGCAGCCGCCCGACGCGATGGTGATCAACCGGTGATGGTTTCTCAGCTCCAGCGCGGCCAGATCGACATCCGGGTCTTCCCAGATCTGATTGTAGACGAAGCCCTGAAACATCAGGGTAAACAGGCGCTCTAAGGCACCCCGTTTGGTGGCGACCGGCTTATGCAGCGCGGCACGCTTTAACAGATGATTGGTCATCCTTGTAGTCGAACCTATCGGCGGCAGTTCGCTTCTAGGC
>JBAVPS010000281.1:0-2080 GCA_049693315.1 Rhizomicrobium sp.
ACACAGCTCGACAGAATGCCGATCAGCGCGGCGATATAGAGCCCGGCCCCGATTGCGGCGAGGAAGACATACAGATTGGCGAAGATGCCCATCAGCGGCGGCAGCCCCGCCAGAGAGAGCACCAAAGCCGACAGGGCAAAGGCGAGCTTCGGACGGCTGCGCGACAGCCCGGCCAGATCGGCAATCGTCTCGACCGGCACACCGTCACGGCGCATGGTCTGTATGCAGGCAAAGGTGCCGAGATTGGCAATGACATAGAACGCCAGATAGGTCAGCGCCCCGGAAACGCCGATCAGCGTACCCGCCGCCAGCCCGAGCAGCGCATAGCCCATATGGCCGATGGCGCTGTAGGCCATCAGGCGTTTGATGTTGGTCTGGGCGATACCGGCGAATGCGCCCAAGATCATCGACAGCACCGAGGCGAAGATGATGATCTGACGCCACTGCATGAGCGCATCGGGGAAGGCGGTGATCAGTACCCGTAAGGTCATCGCGAGCGCCGCCACCTTGGCCGCGGTGGCAAAAAAGGCGGTCACCGGGGTCGGTGCGCCCTCATAGACATCGGGGGCCCACATGTGGAACGGCACCGCCGACAGCTTGAAGGCAAAGCCCGCGATCAGGAAGACCAGCCCGAAAACCAGCCCAAGATTGAGCCCGGCTTTGACCGCCACGGCAACCGCGCTGAAGCTGAGCGCACCGGAAAAACCATAGATCAGCGAAATGCCATACAGCATCAGGCCCGACGACAGCGCCCCGAGCACGAAATATTTAAGGCCCGCTTCGGTCGAACGGCGGTTACCGCGCTCGAACGCCGCCAGCACATAGAGCGCCAGACTTTGCAGCTCGAGCCCGAGATAGAGGATAAGGAAATCCCCCGCCGCAATCATCACCATCATACCAAGCGCGGCCAGCCCAATCAGCACCGACAGCTCAAAACGGCTCTGTTTCGCGGCGGCGAAGAAACGATCGGCCAGTACAATGCACACCAGCGCCGCGCCCGCCACCAGCACTTGAGCGAAACGGGCAAAGCCATCCACCAGAAAGCTGCCATGGAAGGCGTGGGCATCGGGCGTGAAAGCCACCAGCACCCCGGCGACCAGCAGGATCAGCGCCATAAAGGCCGAGACAAAGCCCGACCGTGCGTGGAAGGCCCCCGCGATCAGCGCGATCAGCGCGCCCACAGCCACCATCAGTTCCGGCAGAATTGCAATCAGATCGGTCTGGCTCACCGCATATCTCCATGGCCGGAAGGAATGCCCGAGGGAAGTACCGTGGCATGATCGGCCGCCACCGCCGCATCATAACGGCCAATCAGATGCGCCACCGACGCATGGGTAACGTCAAAGATCGGTTTGGGATAAACGCCCATGACGATCGTTGCCACCACGAAGGGGGCCAGTATCACCACCTCGCGGGCGGACAGATCCTTTAAGCCCGCCAGCGCCGGCTTGACCAGCGCGCCGAAGATCACCCGCTTATAGAGGTACAGCATATAGGCACAGGACAGGATGGTGCCGATGGCGGCAATCAGCGCCACCGTGCTCGACACCTGGAAGGCACCGATCAGCGCCAGAAACTCGCCGATAAAGTTGCCGGTGCCCGGCAGCCCCATATTGGCCAGCGCAAACACCATGAAGATGGTGGCATAGACCGGCATACGTTTGACGATGCCGCCATAGTCGGCAATCAGGCGGGTGTGCATCCGTTCGTACACCACGCCAACGCAGAGGAACAGCGCCGCAGACACCACACCGTGGCTCAGCATCTGGAAGATGGCACCATCAATGCCCTGACGGTTGAAGGTGAAGATGCCCAGCGTGACAAAGCCCATATGGGCGACCGAGGAATAGGCAATCAGCTTCTTGATGTCTTCCTGTGCCAGCGCCACGAACGAGGTATAGACCACCGCAATCAGCGACAGCGTGAAGACGAAGGGGGCAAAGGCGCTGGATGCCGAAGCGAACATCGGCAGCGAGAAGCGTAAGAAACCATAGCCACCCATTTTCAGCAGAACCGCGGCCAGCACGACCGAACCGGCGGTCGGGGCCTCGACATGGGCATCGGGCAGCCAGGTATGGAC
>JBAVPS010000282.1:0-4018 GCA_049693315.1 Rhizomicrobium sp.
AGCGTTGATAACGGCATCAACGATTTTACGGATCTGCGTTGGCAATTGGGTATTCTTACGATAGCGCACCCACTGCGCATCCCGCCGGTCCGTCACCAGACCAACCTGCTTAAGCACCAACATGTGGCGCGACATACGCGACTGGGTGGCATTCAACTTTTCCATCAGCTCGCAAACACAATGCTCCTCCCCATCCCAGATGAGCAGTAACGCCCCCAGCCGGGTTGGATCGGACAGCGCCGACATCAGGTTTACAATCTCATTCATGTTCATTACCGCCTATGCGCATAAACGCATATACCATATCCGAACTGGCTGCACAATACGCTCAATGGTATATTTAAGCGGAACCACCTACTCCGCCGTAACGGCCTTTAAGCGCCGCGACAGATACGCGATGGTGCGTTCGGCCCGCAGCGACAGCGGCCATTCGGAACGGTGAATAAGCCACAACGTATCGACCACTGGCTTACCACATTCGACCACCCGGATAGCATCCGGCTTGCCAAAAGCCTGCCGGGCATAGCGCGGGATTACCGTGAAGCCCAAACCGAGTGCCACCGGCTCCAGCAGCAATCCAATCTGATTGCTGAAACCATGACAGGGCAAACTGCGCACCCCTGGATTCCCGGGATACCGGCTGCGGAACAGTCGCGCCGCCATTGCCTGCCCGTCGGGATGATCAATAAAGCCAAGCCGGGCGAGATCCTGCCATGTACAGGGCTTTTCCTGGGCCGGGGCTACCAGCTCCAACGGCTCCTTGCAGAATGCCCGGGCGGCAAGCCGTTCATCATCCGGCTTGCGGGTCACCAGACCAAACGCATAACTCTTGCCCAGCACAGCCTCGATCACCTCCTGATCGGGGGCAAAGCGATGGCGCACGATCAGTTCCGGATTGGATTTCTGCCAGTCCAGCAACCGTGGATAGAGATACAGGCCAATACTGCCCGGCGTGATCAGACTGACCTCGCCATGATCCGCGCTTTTATCAGAAAGGCGGCATGCCAAACGACGGGATGCCTGATCGACCTCGCTGCCATAGACCAGCAGCGCGTCACCCGCCGGTGTCAGCTCGATCTGACGCGGACGACGGATGAAAAGCGCACCGAACTCCGCCTCCAGATGGCGAATTTGCTGACTAACCGCCGCCTGGGTCAGGCCCAGCCGCTGCCCGGCGCGGGTAAAATTCCCCACTTCCGCCAGAGTAATGAAGGTTTTAAGCCATTGCGGATTTATCATAACAATATCTTATAGTCCTAATAACTTATGGATACTTCTTATTATAGCGTGCAACGCCTACATTTGTCACGGACACAAGATTATGGAGATACCGGATGCTGAAAACCCTCGGCCTCGCCGTGGCGGCCCTTTTGTCGTTGCAAACTGCGTCAGCGGCCAGCATTCCTGCGACGGCCAGCAAGGGCGAAGTACTGGTCATCCTCTCCAGCGAGCACACCTTAGCGCTGACCGGCGGCAAGACGCTGGAAACCGGCTATTACCTCAACGAATTTGGCGTTCCCGCCGACCGGTTGATCAAGGCCGGATACAAACTGGTGCTGGTCACGCCCAAGGGCAATACGCCTGTGGTCGACCCCGGCTCGCTCAACGCACGTTACTTTGGCGGCAATACCGCCGAAATGCAGCGCATCAAGACCGAGCTGGAAACCCTGCCCGACTATACACACCCCAAGTCACTGGCGCAGGTTCTGGCTGGCGATATGTCCCATTACAAGGCGCTGCTCATACCCGGTGGCCATGCCCCGATGATCGACCTGTCCAACGATCCCGCCGTGGGGCAATTGCTGACGTATTTCCACCAGTCAGGCAAACCGACGGCTGCCATCTGCCATGGCCCCACGGCGCTACTGTCGGGGCAAGGAGATCCCAAAACCTATGAAGCCGCCCTTGATGGCGGGCAAACACCTGTGGCAAAGAACTGGATCTATGCCGGATACCGCATGACAGTCTTTTCTACGGCAGAAGAGAAGATATTCGAACAATCCCTAAATGGCACTACACTGCTCTATTACCCGCAGGCAGCACTGGCACAGGCTGGCGGCGCCATGGACGAGGCAGCCCCGTGGCAATCGCATGTTGTTGTAGACCGCGAACTGATTACCGGACAAAATCCGTTCTCGGACGAAGCACTGGCTCAAGCGTTGCTGGCAAAGCTCGCCCAATAATATACGTGCCACAACGCGCTTATGCGAACGGGACGCCCCATGCCGCAATCAAACGAAACCATACCGCAAACCTATCCGGCCTGGACCTGGCACAGCGGTACCGAAGTCGGCGATCTGCGCTGTCAGGAAATTGCTGCACGCCCGCTGAATTCTGGCGAGGTTTGGGTGAAGAACGCTGCCATCGGTTTGAACCCCGTCGACTGGAAAGTGCTTGGCCCAGCCCTTGGCTGGCAGCCGGGGCACGTTCCCGGTGTTGATGGTGCCGGTACGGTGGTGGCGGTGGCCGACGGCGTTCCTACAAAATTGTTGGGCCAGCGTGTGGCCTATCACCAAAGCCTGACGGCGCATGGCAGTTATGCCGCCTATACCCCGATCAGGGCCGAGGTATTGATGCGGCTGCCAAAACCGCTCGACTTTACCACCGCCGCCAGCTTCCCCTGCCCCGGCCTGACCGCATGGCAGGCTATCGAGAAGATACCAGCCCCCGATGGGGCCGCCTTGCTGATCAGTGGAGCGGGGGGCGGCGTGGGCAATTATCTGGTGCAGTATGCCATGGCGCGCGGTTTCACCGTTACAGTGATGTGCAACCCGCGGCATTGGGAACGGCTTGGTGCGCTGGGTGCATCGGCCTGCATTGCCGGTCCGCTGCCACAGGGGCAATCGTGGCAGACCGGGGATGGCAGTTTTTATGCCGTCATCGACTGCGTAAGCGAAGACCATGCGGCCCGCCTTGCCCCGGCACTGAAGGCCAATGGCCATCTGGTTTGCATTCAGGGCCGGGTTACCGAATGGCCCTGCCCGCCCTTTGGCCGGGCCTTATCGGTACATGAGGTGGCACTGGGCGCACTGCATCAGCATGGTGACAGTGCCGACTGGACCCAGCTGACCGCTGATGGCGAAACCTTACTGGCCTATATCGCCGTAGATCGCCTAGAGCCGGAAACGCAGGAAATACGGCCCTTTGCCGAATTGCCCGAACTGCTTGAAGCCCTCAAACACCGCAACTTTAGCGGCAAAGCCCTTATCCGATTGTAATGTAGCCCCACCCCGAAGGAGTAGAGTATGTCGGCAGTATTCACGCCGTTTAAACTGAAGGACGTCACATTACGCAACCGCATTGCGGTGCCGCCCATGTGCCAATATATGGCCACCGACGGCCTGACCAATGACTGGCACCAGGTGCATTACGCCAGCCTGGCCCGCGGCGGTGCAGGCCTCGTTATCGTCGAAGCCACCGGGGTGGCACCGGAAGGCCGCATCACCCCCGGCTGCCTTGGCCTGTGGGATGACGCCCAGATCGAAGGCCATGCCAGGATCGTCAAGGCGATCAAAGCGGCCGGTGCCGTGCCAGGCATTCAGATCGGCCATGCCGGTCGCAAGGCATCGGCCAATCTGCCCTGGGAAGGTGACGACCATATTGCCGAGGGGGACCCGCGCGGCTGGCAGACCATCGCACCATCGGCCGTGGCCTTTGGTGCCAACCTGCCTAAAGTGCCCAAGGCAATGACGCTGGATGATATTGCGCGGATCAAGGCCAATTTCGTTGCCGCCGCCAAGCGCGCCCGCGCCGCCGGTTACGAATGGCTTGAACTGCACTTCGCCCATGGCTATCTGGCGCAAAGCTTCTTCTCGCCCTATTCCAATCAGCGTACGGATCAATATGGCGGCAGCGCCGAAAACCGTGGCCGTTTTCTGCTTGAAAGTATGGCAGACATCCGCAAGGTGTGGCCGGAAAACCTGCCCTTCACCGCCCGTTTCAGCGTCATTGAATATGACGGCCGCGACGAAGCAACCCTGACAGAATCGATTGATCTGGTCAAAAAGTTCAAGCAGAC
>JBAVPS010000283.1:0-3831 GCA_049693315.1 Rhizomicrobium sp.
GATCTATGCCTTTTCGCTGACAATTTCGACGGTGGTCAAGTTTCAGACCTGGCAACCCTTGCTGCATTACGGCACACCGGTGATGCATGATCCCGATATCCGTAATTTTCAGCGCCTGACGATTTTCTCCTGTCTGCTCGATCTGTCCAGTTCGCTGGTCGGTGCGGTTGTGGCGGTCGGTGGTGTTTTTCTGGTCGGGGGCTGGATCGGTCTTGATCCGGCAGCGGTGCCCGCAGCCAGCCTGTTCGGCCTGTCGCTTTTGTTCATGGTCACCGGTACGCCCGATGGTCTGCTGCGCCTGTATGATCGCTTCGATCTGTTGCTGGTCGAAGACAATGTTCAGGCGGTGGTGCGTTTTTTCGGCTCGCTGTTCTTTTTTATTGTCGGCGGCAGCCTGAACGATTTTCTGCTGGTGTGGTTTCTGTCGGTGGCAGCCAGCGGCGTGACGGTCAGCTGGCTGGGCTGGCGTGAAACCCGCAAGCGTATCGCCTGGACCGGAACGGCTACACTGCTGCGCGAGGCGCTGGCCAGTCGTGGTCACAGCCTGACCAAGCCGTTTTTTGGTATCTGGAAATTTGTCTGGTCAACCAATGCCAATTCTTCGATGGGGTTGGTCACCAGCCATATCGCCACACTGATGGTGGGTGGTCTGCTTGGTGCGACCGAGGCCGGGCTGTTTCGCATTGCCCGCCAGATCGCCGAGGCGCTGGCCAAGCCGGTCAAGCTGATGGTGCCGGTGTTCTATCCCGAATTTGCCCGCCTGGTGGCGGCGAAGGATTTTTTGCTGTTGCGCACGCTGAACCGTAAAGCGACCGTGATTTCCTGCGCAGGGGCCACACTAAGTCTGGTTGTGCTGAGCTTCGTTGGCCCGTGGATCTTAAGGCTGATTGGCGGGGCGCAAACCACAGGGGCCTATGGCGTCATGCTGCTGCTCAGTGCGGCGGCGCTGGTCAGAATTGGCACGTTCTCGTTTGAACCAACCCTGATCACTTTGGGTAAACCAACAACCGCGCTGATGATACAAATCGTGGCGGCGGTCGCGTATCTGCCACTTCTGGTGGCATTCGTGCATCTTACCGGGGTCAATGGAGCTGGTGCCGCTGCGGTACTGGCTGCATTTTTGACCGCGGTCATGCAATATATTGCCGTTACTGTGTGGTTTCGCTCGGCTGTGCCGGCGGGCTGCAGCATCTGAAGAGGAATAGTACAGTGCATCTCGCCATCGAGCGTTCCGACGTTTCCGAACGGTTCCTCAAGCCGTCGGCAGCCGCAGCTGCGGTACCGACACCGACGGATAGCGGTCTGGAACGTCGTTTTCATTTTTCGTCGCTGGCCGAGGCACTGGATTATGCTGCCACCGGTAAGAGCGGTATGAATTTCTATTCCGACCGGCTCGATCTGAAGCGGGCGGTTTCCTATCACGATATCCGCGAGGGTGCGCTGCATCTGGCAGGCGTATTGCGTCAGGGTGGTTTGCAGCGGGGCGAGCGCGTCGCGCTGGTGGCCGATACCGATCCGGATTTCGTTATTGCTTTTGCCGCCTGTCAGTATGGCGGCCTGATCCCGGCACCAATGCCGCTGCCATCAGCCTTTGGCGGGCGCGAAGGCTACATCGCCCAGATCCGTCATATGCTCAAATGCGCCCATGCCACGGCGGCCATCGCGCCGGACTGGGTCATGCCCTATCTGCAGGAAGCGGCGGATGGGTTGCGTCTGAAACTGGTCGGCACCGCGGCCGAGCTGGCGGCACTGCCGTCCGGGCGGTTCGAGCCGGTTAAGCCGGATGCGCATGAACTCAGCTATCTGCAGTTTTCTTCGGGCAGCACGCGCAGCCCGGCAGGTATTGCCGTCACCCACAGCGCCCTGATGGCCAATGCGGCGGCGATTGCCCATGATTGTCTGGATGTGCGCGATGGCGACCGCGCGGTGTCGTGGCTGCCGTTTTATCACGATATGGGGCTGGTCGGCTTCCTGCTCGCCACCATTGTTTCGCAGCTGTCGGTCGATTTTCTGGCAACGCGTGATTTCGCCCGCCGTCCTTTAAGCTGGCTGCGTCTGATGGCGATGAATGGCGGCACCATCAGCTACAGCTCCAGCTTTGGTTATGATCTGTGCGCCAAGCGCGCCTCGTCCGGTGCGGCACCCGATTTCGATTTGTCGCGCTGGCGGGTGGCCGGTATCGGCGGTGACATGGTGCGCCCGGCAGTGCTGGACCATTTCGTCGAAATCTTTGCCCCGGTCGGTTTCCGCCGCGAAGCGCTGGTGCCGAGCTATGGTCTGGCCGAGGCGACGCTGGCGGTGTCGTTCAACCCGCTGGAGCGCGGTTTGCGGGTCGATCATATCGACAATGACAAGCTGGAACGCGAGCGTATCGCGGTGCCGGTTGCGGCGGATGCGGACGATACCATCCGTACACGGGATTTCGTGGTCTGTGGGCGGGTTATTCCCGGCCACACGGTCGAAATCCGTGATGATGATGGCAGGCGTCTGACCGAACGCGACGTTGGCCATGTCTGGCTGCGCGGGCCGTCGCTGATGACCGGCTATGACAGTCGCCCGGAAGAAACCGCCAAGATCATGGACGCAGCCGGCTGGCTCGATACCGGCGATCTGGGCTATTTCGCCGAGGGCGAGCTGGTGATCACCGGTCGCTACAAGGACATCATTATCATCAATGGCCGCAATCTGTGGCCGCAGGATATTGAATATACCATCGAGTCGACCGAAGGCTTGCGTTCGGGCGATGCGGCGGCGTTCAGCGTTGAAAATCCTGCTGATGGCGAAGAAAAAGTGGTCGTGCTGGTGCAGTGCCGCCAGTCTGATCCGGTGGCGCGCGATGCGCTGGTCCATACCGTCACCGCGTCCCTGCGCAAGGGCCATGGTGTCAGCGCCGATGTGGTGCTGGTGCCCAAGAATGCCCTGCCGATGACCTCGTCGGGCAAGCTCAGGCGGCGTAGTGCCCGCGCGTCTTATCTGGCGGGGGAATACCGCCTGGACGCGAATACATGATGTCCCGCGGGCTGGTCGCCCTTACGGGGGGAACCGGCTTCGTCGGTGGCTACATCGTCCACACTCTGATTGCAGCTGGCTGGCGCGTCCGTCTTTTGGCGCGCCGGCCGGTTTCGTCTGATCTTGATGTTGAATGTGTTCAGGGCGATCTGGCCGATGAAGACGCACTCGGCCGCCTGGTGGCTGGAGCGGACGTGCTGGTCCACGCCGCCGGGCTGATCAAGGCGGCACGCAAGGCCGACTTCTTCCGGGTGAACGAAGCGGGTAGTCAGGCGCTGGCCGCGGCCTGGTCCCGGCATAACCCAACGGGGCGGGTGGTGATGGTCTCGTCACTGGCGGCCCGCGCGCCACAGCTGTCGGATTATGCCGCCAGCAAACGGGCGGGTGAGGCGGCGTTTTCTGGTCTTAACGCTGTTATCCTGCGCCCCGGGGCAGTCTATGGCCCGGGGGACAAGGAAACTGCGGTGTTTTTTCGGGCCGCCCGGCAGGGGCTGCTGGCTATGCCGCTGTCACAGGGCAGCGTGACGCTGGTTCATGCAGCCGATGTTGCCAGTGCGGTTAAGGTTTTCTGTGATGACACCGCCCCAAACGGCTGCTTTGCCTTGACCGACGGGCACCCGGATGGCTATGGCTGGGGTTTCCTCGCCACGGCGCTCGGCGCTGCGGTTGGGCAAAAAGTATACGTTGTCGCCGTGCCGCAGGGCGTTATGGCCGGGCTAGCCGTGTTGGGCGGGCTTTGGTCGCGTTTGAGCGGCAAACCGGCGATGCTGACGCCCGGCAAAGTGCGGGAGTTATTTTATGATTGGGCCTGCACCCCGGATG
>JBAVPS010000284.1:0-5035 GCA_049693315.1 Rhizomicrobium sp.
ACCAAGGGCGGCAAGCTGATCGACGGTATTTTTGAAGGCGATACCATCAACACCCCGTCGATGGTGGCGGTGGAAGATTATATTGATGCGTTGAAATGGGCTGAAACGCTGGGCGGTTTCCCGGCGCTGAAAGCCCGTTCCGACAAAAGCCTGGCGGCCATCGAGGCATGGATTGCCAAATCGGATTGGGCGGCATTCCTCGCCACCGACAAGGCGGTACGCTCCAATACCAGCGTGTGCCTCAAGGTGATCGATCCGTGGTTCCTGGCACTCAGCGATGAAGAAAAAGCTGCGGCGGTTAAAAAAATCCCGTCACAGCTCGATAAAGAAGGCGTTGCCTTTGATATCGGCGGCTATCGCGATGCCCCGCCGGGCCTGCGCATCTGGTGCGGCGCCACGGTGGATCCTGCCGATGTCGAAGCCCTGCTACCCTGGCTGGATTACGCCTGGGGCCAGGTCAAGGCCGGTTAAGGCTATAAGCCATCATCCGTGGGCGGAGCGATCCGTCCACGGCCTTCCTGATATTTTCTCAAATTCGCAAGGACAACCGCTATGCCTAAGGTCCTTATTGCCGACAAGCTGTCGCCCGCCGCCGTTTCCATCTTCAAGGTGCGCGGCATTGATGTTGATGTGAAGACCGGCCTTCCCAAGGAAGAGCTGCTCAAAATCGTCGATCAGTATGATGGCATTGCCATCCGTTCGGCGACCAAGATCACCGCCGACGTGATCGCCGCCGCCAAAAATCTAAAGGTCGTTGGCCGTGCCGGTATCGGCGTTGATAATGTTGATATCCCCGCCGCCACGGCTGCGGGCGTTATCGTGATGAACACCCCGTTCGGCAATTCGATCACCACCGCCGAACATGCCGTGGCCATGATGATGGCGCTGGCGCGCGATATTCCCGCCGCCAACACCTCGACCCAGGCCGGCAAGTGGGAAAAGAACCGCTTCATGGGTGTCGAGCTGTATGGCAAGACCCTCGGCATTATCGGGGCGGGCAATATCGGCTCGATCGTCGCCGACCGCGCCAAAGGCCTTAAGATGCACGTCATCGCCTTTGACCCTTACCTCACGGCGGAACGCGCTTCAGAAATCGGCATCAAGAAAGTCGATCTCGATACGCTGCTGCAGGATGCCGATTTCATCACCCTGCACACCCCGATGACGGCCGAGACCAAGGGCATCCTCAATGCTACCACGCTGGCCAAGACCAAGAAGGGCGTGCGCATCATCAACTGCGCCCGTGGCGGGCTGATCGACGAAGTGGCGCTGAAAGCGGCGCTCGATTCCGGCCAGGTCGCCGGTGCGGCGCTCGACGTGTTCCCGCAGGAACCGGCCAAGGAAAACATCCTGTTCGGCAACGACAAGATCATCGCCACGCCGCATCTTGGGGCCTCGACCGCAGAAGCGCAGGAAAACGTTGCCCTGCAGGTGGCCGAGCAGATCTCGGACTATCTCATCACCGGCGCAGTGACCAACGCGCTTAACATGCCATCGATCAGCGCGCAGGAAGCCTCGGCGGTCCGGCCGTGGATCGTACTGGCTGAAAAGCTGGGTGCGTTCGCGGGTCAGGTGACCGAGACCAGCATTGAAGCAGTAGACATTGCCTTTGAAGGCGTACCGGCAGGCTTAAACCGCCGCGCGCTGACCCAGGCGGCACTGGCCGGGCTGTTAAAGCCCCATCTGCCGACGGTGAACATGGTCAATGCCCCGATTGTCGCCAAAGAACGCGGCATCAAGGTGAGCGAGATTTCGCGCGATCAGGCCGGCACCTATGACGGGCTGATCACCATCACGGTCAAGATGCCGGATATGAGCCGCTCGGTCGCCGGTACGGTCTATTCCAATGGTCAGCCGCGTCTGGCGCAGGTCAAGGGCATCAATCTGGATGCCGAATTTGCCCCGCACATGCTCTACATCACCAACGAGGATAAGCCGGGCTTTATCGGCAAGCTTGGCACCGTGCTGGGCGAAGCCAAGGTCAATATCGCCAACTTCAATCTTGGTCGTTCCAAGCCGGGCGAGGATTCGATCTGCGTCGTCGATGTCGATGGCGAGGTTGATGAAAAGGTGCTGGCCACCATCCACGCCTTGCCGCTGGTGCGTCAGGTCAAGGCGTTGCGGTTCTAAGCTGTCGAGCCGTTAAACGCCTCAGGAGCGCTTCATCCTTTTTCAAAAGCGATGGAGCGCTCTTTTTTCATGGCGCAAAATCAGCGGGAAATTTCGCCGGTGGCGACCGCCACATGATGGCGGATAACTTCCTTGATGATGAAATTCAGAATCTTTTCCGCAAAATCGGGGTCAAGCTTGGCGTCTTTGGCCAGTGTGCGCAGCCGGGCGATCTGGCGGGCTTCACGGTCGAGATCCGCGGGAGGCAGACCATGATCCGCCTTCAGAAAACTTACCGCCTCGGTGCAGCGAAATCGCTCGGCCAGAATATTGATCAATGCCGCATCGAGATTATCGATGCTGTCGCGAATATGTTCGAGCTCCTTCAGAGCTGCCTGCTTATCGGTATCCGTCACCATCGCTGCGTATCCATATTCAGTTTATCCTTAACAACCGGCTGGTGGAAATATCGTCGCCGGTAATGCCATTGTCTAACACGATCACCGTGGCGGCAAGGCCGGACTTTCCCCCGCTGCCCACATCCCGCAAGTATAAGATGACCAACAAAAAAAACGCCGTCTCGCAAGAAACGGCGTTTTTAAACATGACCCGGCGCTTTAGCGCCTTAGGGCTTTTTCGGGTTATCCAGCAGATACCCTGTGGCCGCTGCAAACGCGCTGGCAAGCAGCAAACCCAAAATCCAAGCGAAATACCACATGGCTTACCCCTTTATCTCAATATTTGGCGTGGCTGTCGGCCGTGATCGTCTTTTCAGAGATCGTGCCGCGCAGGATTTTATAGGCCCAGCCGGTGTAGAACAGGATGATCGGCAGGAAGACGCAGACGCAGAACAGCATGATTTCCAGCGTCAGTTTCGAGGACGACGTGTCCCAAACCGTCAGGCTCATATCCGGGTTGGTGGATGAGGGCAGCAGGAAGGGAAACAGCGCAAAGCCCGCCGTGGCAATGACGCCAAACGGCACCAGCGCCGAAGCCACCCAGGCCCCCAGGGTCTTGCCACTGCGCGAGGCCCAGACCGCCAGCGCCGCACCGACATAGGCCAGCAAGGGTGCCAGCCAATAGACCGGATGGGCCGCAAAGTTGGCCAGCCAGCCGCCCTGAACCCGCGCCACCGTCTTATACAAGGGGTTGGACGGGCCGTTTGTTACCACATCGCTGACGATGCGATAGGCATCCAGCTTCGTCGCCCACCACGCGCCAGCGGTGAACAGCACGAAGAAAGCCAGCGCCGCAAACGGCACAATCTTTTTGGCCCGCTCTGCCGCAGGGCCTTCGGTCTTGAGCGATATCCAGGTGGCGCCATGCAGCGCCAGCATCGATACCGAGATCAGCCCGCCGACGAGCGCAAACGGATTGAGCAGCGAGAACAGCGTGATCTCCTCATGCAGGCGCAGATCGCTGTCGAAGCCGATCGGCACACCGACGAACAGATTGCCAAAGGCCACGCCGAACACCAGCGCCGGAACAAAGCCACCGACAAACAGGGCCCAGTCCCACACCGAACGCCACAGCGGATTTTCGATCTTGCTGCGGAATTTGAAACCGACCGGGCGCAGAATAAGCGACGCCAGCACCAGGAACATCGCCAGATAGAAGCCGGAGAAAGCCGTAGCATACAGCGCCGGCCAGGCGGCGAAGATCGCCCCCGCGCCCAGCACCAGCCAGACCTGATTACCTTCCCAGACCGGACCGATCGAATTGATGACCACCCGCCGCTCGATATCCTTGCGGGCGACGAAGGGCAGCAACATGGCGGTGCCCAGATCGAACCCGTCCATGATGGCAAAGCCAATCAGCAGAATGCCGAGAAGGGCCCACCAGATGACACGTAAGATTTCATAATCCATTGTCATTACTCCGCTGCGCTGATGGTGGTGGGCGATGCGACGGCATGGCCAAGCGTGCCATCCGGCCCGAGGCGGACATATTTGATCATCAGGAAAGCATCGACGACGGCCAATGCACTGTAGAAGACGATAAAGCCGAGCAGGCTGAACAGCACATTGCTGGCCGGGGTGGAAGACACCCCAAGCGCCGTCGGCAACACCCCTTCGATCACCCAGGGCTGACGACCATATTCGGCCACCACCCAGCCCAGTTCAGAAGCGATCCACGGCAGCGGCAGGCTGAGCGCGGCAATGCGCAAGTACCAGCGATACCGCTTATCGGTCACATCGCGCCGGGTGCAGAGCCAGTAGCTGAAGCCGAACAACAGAATGAACAGCAGCCCCAACCCGACCATGAAGCGGAACGACCAGAACAACACCGGCACATCCGGGATGGTGGTGGCCGCAGCGGCATCGATTTGGGCCGCCGTGGCGTTCTGCACGTCAGGACGGAAGCGTTTCAGCAACAGAGCATAGCCAAGATCGGCGCCATGCTCCTCGATCGTATTGCGCAAACCTTCGTTGGTGCGGTCTTTCTTGAGCTTGGCCAGCGCATCATAGGCGATCATGCCATTACGGATGCGATGCTTGGCCATTTCGACCAGATCGTTGATGCCGAGCACCTGCTTATCCAGCGAACGGGTGGCGATAATGCCAAGCGCATAAGGCACCTTAACCTCGAAATGAGTCTTGCGATCCTTGACGCTGGGCAGCCCCACCACGGTGAACGAGGCCGGTGCCGGCTGGGTATCCCATTCGGCTTCAATCGCCGCGACCTTCATCTTCTGGTTTTCGCTCGCGGTGTAACCACTTTCATCCCCCAGCACGACGGCGCTGAGCGAGGCGGCAAGGCCGAATGCGGCCGCCACGGCGATGGAGCGCTTGGCCAGTTCGACATGGCGTTTGCGCAGGAGGTAATAGGCACTGATCGCCAGCACGAAGATCGAGCCGGTGACATAACCGGCGCTGACAGTGTGGACGAATTTGACCTGTGCCACCGGATTGAAGATCACCTGGGC
>JBAVPS010000285.1:0-9365 GCA_049693315.1 Rhizomicrobium sp.
GGCCAAAGCCGCGCGCTGACCGGTGACAACCACCGTTTCGATCTGATCGTTTTTGCTTTCTTGCGCCAATGCACTGTTCAATGACAATGCGCCAAACAGCAATGCCGCCGTGCAGGCAGTGCAATAAAGCTGGCTCTGTGTTTTGGGTAACATTCGCTTCCCTCCTCGTCGCTTTATTTTTTTGAGCAGGCGATGGCGGGTGGCTGCGTGGCAGCCCAATCTTCTAACTTCCCCCACAGACCGTCCCCCCGGCCACCGCTAACATATATATATTATCACGGTAGTAAGCGCTTACTATCACCTGGAAGGGAATTCCCTCCTGTGTTGCATTTATGTGATGGTGACGTTTTCGTACCAGCACAGGACAAGCTGTCCCGGCTTTGGCCAAACCATGCGGCTTGCGAGGGATTAATTCCTCGATCGTTGGGTTAGATATTCAATTTTGTTCAAGCGCTTACATTTTTCAGCAGACGGATCATTCCGGCGCAAATGCCGACATTCTGCAGCAGGACGTGATGCGAGGTCTGCCCATCACCGTTCCAATACGGCACATATAAGCCGTGCCAGACTGGCACGGCTTGCGGCATGCTTTTTTAAAATTTTGCCCGGGGAATGCGTCAGGCCTTCGCCGGGATCACCGCACCATGATAATGCGCAGCGATAAAATCGCGCGTTTTCTGCGACGTCAGCGCCTTTGCCAGCGCCGTGATTCGCGGATCGGTTTTGTTATCGGCACGCGCCACCAGATAGTTGACATAGGGGCTGTCGGCCCCTTCGATAATCAGCGCGTCCTTCTGCGGATTAAGCTTGGCATCAAGGGCATAGTTGGTGTTGATCAGCGCCATATCGACCTCGCCCAGCACCCGCGGCAGCAGCGGTGCCTCCAGTCCTTTGAAGACAAAGCCTTTGGGGTTGCCGACCACATCACGCACCGTGGCACCGATATTGTTTGGGTCTTTCAGCTGGATCAGGCCGTGGCGGTGCAACAGAATCAGCGCCCGCCCGGTGTTGGTGGGATCGTTGGGCAAGGCAATCACCGCACCATTGGCCAGCGCCGTGATGTTGGTGACTTTGCGCGAATAACCGCCAAAGGGTTCGACATGTACGCCCACCACCGGCACCAGATGGGTGCCATGGTCGCGGTTAAAGGCATCGAGATAGGGTAAGGTCTCGAAATAATTGGCATCGAGGTATTTCTGATCGACCTGCAGATTGGGCTGCACATAGTCGTTGAACACCTTGACCGCCAGCGTCACCCCCTGCTGCGCCAGATCCGGCGTAACGCTTTTAAGAATTTCCGCATGCGGAACAGCGGTTGCCGCCACCGACAAGGTCTTGCCCCCGGAAGATTTGGAACAGGCACTAAGCAGCGCCGCCGCCGTGCCACCGACCAGAAAAGACCGCCGCGAAACCATATGATATCCCCTTGCCTACGTGGTTATTTCGATAATCTGCGGCGGTGGAACCGGGCCACCAGCGCATCGCCCAACATCTGAATAATCTGCACCAGAACGATGATCAGCACCACCGTCACCACCATGACATCCAGCTCAAAACGCTGATAGCCATACCGCACCGCCAGATCACCCAAACCACCAGCACCGACCACGCCCGCCATCGCAGTATAGGAAACCAGCGCAATCGCCGTCACCGTCACTGCCGCGATCAGGCCGGGCATAGCTTCGGGAAGCAGTGTATGCAGCACAATTTGCCGCCGCGTCGCCCCCAGCGACAGGGTTGCCTCGACCACCACCGGATTAACCTCGCGCAGGGCGGTTTCCACCAGCCGGGCAAAGAACGGTGCCGCCGCCAGCACCAGGGGCAGCACCGCCCCCTGCACCCCAAGCGAGGTGCCCATCACCGCCAAAGTCACCGGAATGAGCAGAATGAACAAAATGACAAAAGGGATCGAGCGCAACACATTGACGGTGACACCCAATAATCCGTAGACAATCTTATTGGCGGCCAGACCATTGGGACCGGTGAGCACCAGACCAATCCCCGCGCCCAGACCGATGATAACGCTGAACACCAGCGACAACACCAGCATTGCCAGCGTGTCACCACTGGCGAGCAGGATTTCCAGCGTATCAATATGGCTGAAGAAATCCGGGCTGAATATGCGTTCCATTTCTTACAGCTCCTGCACCTGAATGCCGCGCGCGCTTAGACGCTCCAGCGCGGTGGCGCGGTCCGCCCCCTCCAGCGCAACGATCAGATGGCCGAAGCGTCCCGCCTTCAGTTCAGCAACCTGCCCACCCAAAATGGCCAGCGAAACCTGCAGGCCCTGCGTGGCGGCGCTTAGGAAATCGCTCCGCACCACATCATCGAAATACACCAGACGCACATGCTGCCCACCCGGCACCACTTCGGGCGGGTGGGGTAACAGATGGCGGCACAGCGCTTTGGCTTCGTCACTCTTGGGGCTGAATAACAGCTCGGCCACCGGCCCGATTTCAGCAAGGCGGCCATGGCTTAAAATCGCCACCCGGTCACAGATACGCCGCACCACATCCATTTCATGGGTGACCAGCACAATGGTCAGTCCCAGATCGCGGTTGAGCTTCTCCAGCAAGGTGAGCACATCGCTGGTTGCTTCCGGGTCAAGCGCGCTGGTGGCTTCATCGCACAACAGCACATCGGGTTCGTTGGCCAGCGCCCGTGCAATGCCAACGCGCTGTTTTTGCCCGCCGGAAAGCTGGGCGGGATATTTATCGGCGTGCTGACTAAGCCCTACCTGATCGAGCAGGGCATCGGCCCGTGCCAACCGTGACGAAGGCGTGCCACTGCCGGCCAGTTCCAGCGCATACTGAACATTCTGCCGCGCGGTCTTGGACGACAGCAGACCGAACTGCTGGAAGATCATGCCGATCTTGCGCCGCCGTGCCACCATGGCACGGCTGTCCAGCCCCGCCAGATCCTCATCCTCGAAATACACCGTGCCTTGGCTTGGCCGCTCCAGCCGGTTGATCATGCGGATCAGGGTGGATTTACCCGCCCCGGACGGGCCGACAATGCCGAAAATCTCGCCGCGCGCGATGGCGAACGAGATGTCCTGCAAAACCGCATTATGGTCACGGAAGCTCTTACTGACGCCGGAAAAGCGGATTACAGCCTCGGACGGAGGGGAACTCACCAATTCGATCACCAACCCTTTGCCTTTTTACGGGGCCGTCGCACACAGCACGCATACCGTGCTGCATATACATTTCACGCCACAGTGCCGGGAATATGCCCGGACCGGTCGGATATAGCTATATATGTACGTACTATTTTGTAAAGCACAGAGAAAATTACCTTAATACGACCGGGTGCACACTTCGTAAGCCATTTGCATACTGCATCGCCGTTTGCCTTGGTTTTGCCATGTTTAGCAGGCACATAGACGCCTGCTGCACCAGTGACCCAAAGCGTCTGCGCAGCCATCAATCAGTTTTCGCACCCCTCGGCATCGTCCATTTTCCACGAGCCTTACATCTCTAAGGTTATCCTTTGACATTTCCCGATCTACCCGACGTATTTGTCCGTGCACTGACAGCACGGGACTACCAGACGCCCACGCCCGTGCAAGAGGCGGTTTTGGCCCCTGAAGCTGCTGGTCGTGACCTTTTGGTTTCGGCCCAGACCGGCTCGGGTAAAACCGTTGCCTATGGTCTGGCCATGGCCGCCACTCTGCTGGAGGAAGATGTACTGCCCTCCGCCGACGCACCGCTGGCATTGATCATTGCCCCGACGCGCGAACTGGCGTTGCAGGTGGAGACCGAGCTGACCTGGCTGTATGCCAACACCGGCGCGCGCATTACCGCCTGCGTTGGCGGCATGGACCCGGTGCGCGAGCGCCGTCAGCTGGAACGCGGGGTGCACATTGTCGTGGGCACGCCGGGTCGTTTGCGCGATCACATCGAACGCGGCGCCTTGCAGCGCGACGCCCTCAAGGTGGTGGTGATCGACGAAGCCGACGAGATGCTCGATCTTGGCTTCCATGACGATCTGGAATTTCTGCTGAAAGGCACGCCCGAAGAACGGCGCACCTTCCTGTTTTCAGCCACCCTGCCCAAGCCGATCGTCAAGCTGGCGCAAAATTATCAGCGCGATGCCCTGCGCATTGCCATGGTCAGCGAAAACGGCGGCCATGCCGATATTGAATACCGCGCCGTCAAGGTGCCCCATGCCAAGGTTGATCGCGCCGTAACCAATCTGTTGCGCTTTATCGATCCGCCTTGCGCCATTGTGTTCTGCGCCACCCGTATGGGCGTCACCCGTCTGGGTGAAACCCTGGCCAGCCGGGGCTTTGCTGCTGTCTCGCTGTCGGGTGAAATGGGCCAGAGCGAGCGTAACCGTGCCCTGCAGGCCCTGCGTGATGGCCGTGCCCGGGTGTGCGTGGCGACCGACGTGGCCGCCCGCGGTCTGGACGTGCCGAACCTGACGCTGGTTATCCATGCCGACCTGCCCAACGATGCCGAAGTGCTGCAACATCGCAGCGGCCGCACCGGGCGTGCAGGCAAAAAGGGCACCAGCATTCTGTTGGTACCGCCGTCCCGTCGGCGCAGTGCCGAGGAGATGCTGCATCGCGCACAGGTGCAGTACACCTGGACCAATCCGCCGACGCCGCAGGAAATCTACGAAAGCGACAGCGAACGGCTGTTGAAAATCCCGCAGTTCAGCGAACCGGCCACCGCCGAAGACGCCGAGATTGCTGCGGCAATACAGGCTTTTTACAGCCCGGCAGAAGTTGCCACCGCGCTGACCAAGCTGTACCGCCAGCAGCTGCCCGAGCCGATTGATCTTGACGAATATGTTGAAGACCCCCGCGCCCGCGCCCGCCGCGAGGCCGATGGCGACGATGGCCCGCGCAAGCGCGCCCCCTATGAAAAAGGTGCCCGAGACAAGGGCCCCCGTGACAGAGGCCCCCGTGAAAACAGCCGGGATAAATACACCCCGGGGGCGAGCCGCGAACCTTATCAGAAGCGTGCCCGTAAGCCTGAAACCGGCCACAGCCTGACCGAGGGCGCGGTCTGGTTCCGCATCAGTGTCGGGCGCGAGCGTAACGCCGATCCCAAATGGCTGCTGCCGGAAATCTGCCGTCAGGGCGAAGTGACCAAAAAGGAAATCGGCGAGATCCGCGTTTTTGATACCGAAACGCGCTTCCAGCTCGATGCCAGTGTTGCCGGTGAATTCACCGCCAAAGTCGCCGCACGCGAAAAAGGCGGCGTCAGCATCTATCCGGCAGACAGTGGTGAGCCCGATCAGTCGAGCGTGCCGGAAGCCGCACCGCGGCCACGGATGGACACGCCCCGCCGCAAGCCGGAAAGCTCAGGCTATGCCCGGCGGGTATCCGGCAAGCACGCGGCCACCGGCGCAGACGAAGGTGCCGCCCCGCCCAAGCGCAACAAGAAGCCTTATGTGGCCAAGACGGCGGCCGTTGCAGCCCCGGATGCCGCACCAAAGGCCGCGCTGACACCGGAAGATCTGGAACGGCGCGAACGGCGTAAGGAACGCAAAAAAGCCAAGCGCAAGCTGGCGGCCATGACGAAAAGCGAACTCCCCCCGGATACCGCCGTTTAAGGGCGCGTTCACTTTATATGGCCTTAACAATGGCGCCGGATTTTCCGGCGCCATTTGTCTGTCTGCACATCCCCAGACACAACATCAACGCCAGAACAAATACAAAAATGCGCGACCGGCCCCGGGTGGGGCCGTTCTCGCAACGCATTAATCTATAAGAAGGAAAGTGGTGGGTGATACAGGGCTCGAACCTGTGGCCCGCTGATTAAGAGTCAGCTGCTCTACCAACTGAGCTAATCACCCGCCGAGGCGCGGGCGTCTATAGCAAAAGGGTTTTGCCCTGTCTACGCCGCGAAACCTTTTTGTCATAAAAAAAAGCCTGAAAAATCATCACCCCGAGGTTGCGGCGGGGGTGCGCAGGCACAAAAACCTTCTAAAACCCACGTTTTAGGCGGTTAAGGCCCGCCCCCCCTTTGCGGCTTACAGACCCGCAATCAGCGTCAGCCAGTCATCTTCGCCGATCACCCGCACACCATGCTTTTGCGCATCGGCCAGTTTCGAGCCCGCACCGGGGCCCGCCACCACCAGATCGGTTTTTTTCGAGACCGAACTGGCGACCTTGGCCCCCAACGATTCGGCACGAGCCTTAGCCTCGGCCCGGCTCATCTTCTCCAGCGAGCCGGTGAAGACCACGGTTTTACCAGCCACAGGAGAACCGGCGGTGACTGGCGCGGCCACCTCGGTCACGGCGACCTCGCCCTGCAGGCGGGCGAGCACGGCGCGGTTATGCGGCTCACCCAAGAAATCCTGCAACGATTCCGCCACCGCCGGGCCGATACCGTCGATGGCCGCCAGATCAGCCTCGGCGGTTTCGGCCGCCATCGCGACCAACAAGCCATCCAGCGTGTGGAAGGTGCGGGCCAAAAGCTTGGCCGTGGTTTCGCCGATGTGCCGGATACCCAAGCTATAAAGGAACCGGTCCAGCGGCACCGTCCGCCGCCGGTTGATGGCGTCGAACAGGTTCTTCGCACTGAGCGCCCCCCAGCCTTCGCGTTTGGCGATGGCCTCGCCATGGTCGGCTTCAAGGCGGAAAATATCCGATGGCTCCTTAACCAGACCGTCATTGTAAAATGCGGTCACCGCCTTTTCGCCCAAACCTTCAATGTCGAAGGCATCGCGGGACACGAAATGGATCAGCCGCTCGGCCGCCTGCGCCGGGCAGGTCAGCCCGCCGGTGCAGTAATGGGCCGCCTCGCCCTCCTCGCGCACAGCATGGCTGGCGCACACCGGACAGACCGTGGGAAAGACAAAGGCTATGGTGCCGTCCGGGCGTTTGTCTTCGACCACCCGCACCACCTGCGGAATGACGTCACCGGCCCGCTGCACCACCACGGTATCACCAACGCGCGCGCCCAGACGGGCGATTTCGTCTTCGTTGTGCAGCGTGGCATTGGACACCACCACACCGCCCACGGTGACGGGTTTCAGCTTGGCCACCGGCGTCAGCTTGCCGGTACGGCCGACCTGCACCTCGATCGCCTCGATCACCGTCTCGACCTGTTCGGCGGGGAATTTGTGGGCGATGGCCCAGCGCGGGCTGCGGGCGATGAAGCCCAGCCGCTTCTGCAGGGCCAGATCATCGATCTTATAGACCACGCCATCAATATCGTAATCGAGGCTGACGCGCTTTGCCCCCAGCCCCTGATAAAACGCCATCAGTTCGGCGGCGTTGGTGCAGCGCCGGATCTCGTCATTGACGACGAAGCCGTATGACTTAAACGCCTGCAACATGCCCCAATGGGTTTCGGACGGCATCGGGCTGACATCCCCCCAGGCATAGGCGAAGAAACGTAATTTACGTTCCGCCGTGATGGCCGGATCAAGCTGGCGCAGTGACCCGGCAGCGGCATTGCGCGGGTTGGCGAAGATCTTGTCGCCCTTTTCTTCCGCCCGCGCATTGAGCGCAAAAAAGTCTTTGTGCGCCATATAGACTTCGCCCCGGACCTCGAGCAGCGCCGGTGCCCCGGCGATACGCTTGGGCACATCCTGAAGCATCATCAGGTTCTGGGTAATGTCCTCGCCTTCAGCGCCGTCACCGCGGGTCGCGCCACGCACGAACACACCATTTTCATAGCGTAAATTTGCCGACAGCCCGTCGATTTTGGGTTCGGCGACAAAGCTCAAATCTGCACCGGCCTCAAGGCCCAGAAAGCGCCGGATGCGGTCGGTGAATTCCACCACATCCTCTTCCGAAAAGGCATTGTCGAGCGACAGCATCGCCACGGCATGGCGGATCTTGGCAAATTTTTCTGACGGTTTGACGCCAACACGCACCGACGGGCTATCGGACCGCACCAAATGCGGAAACCGCGCCTCGATCGCCGTGTTACGGCGGCGCAGATCATCATAATCGGCATCCGTCAGGGCGGGCGCATCTTCGCGGTAATAGAGCAGATCATTTTGCGCAATCGCCCCGGCCAGCCGGGCGAGTTCCGCCGCGGCCTCCATCTCGGTGAGCGCATCGACGGGCATAGTTTCAATCGGATTCATAAAAGCTCTCTGTACAGCGATAGATCAGACACGGCGCAGTATGCCACGACCAAGATGCGGCCAGGACCGGAAAATAATCCGCCCACAGATTACGCCTTTTTCCGCATTTTCGGTGCCGCTTCTGCAATCAGACGGCGGGCGGCGGCACGCGCTTCTTCGGTTATCTCGGCCCCCGACAGCATGCGCGCCACTTCTTCAAGACGTGCATCATCGTCAAGCAGGACCACCTTGGTTTTATCCTTGGCGCGCACGATGCGGAAATGACGGGCCGCACGGGCTGCCACCTGGGGCGAATGGGTCACCAGCAAAACTTGCGTCTTGCGCGCCAGACGCTGTAACCGTTCGCCCACTGCGTCAGCCACCGCGCCACCGACACCGCGATCAACTTCGTCGAACACCAGGGCTGCAGGCGGGCCTTCTTCAGCCAGTGCCACCTTGAGGGCCAGCGAGAAGCGCGCCAGTTCACCGCCCGAGGCGATTTTGGCCAGCGGGCCGAACGGGGCCCCGGCAACGGTGGCCACTTCAAAGGCTACCCGCTCCACCCCGGTGGCCGATGGCTCGCACGGGTTGAGCGTCACCCGGAACTGGGCATGACCCAGCTTCAGGGGCTTTAATTCGCCCGCCACCGCCGCGTCCAGCCGCCCCGCGGCCACCTTACGGGCGGCTGACAGGGTCTCGGCCTCGGCCCGAAAGGCGGTATCGGCCGCCCTGACCGCTGCATCGGCGGCTTTCAGCGCGTCATCACCCGCATCAATCAGTTCCTGACGGGCGGCAAAGGCTTCGAGTTTGGCAGGCAGTTCATCGGCTGTGCAGGCAAATTTGCGGGCTGCGGCGCGGATGGCGAACAATCGTTCTTCCTTGCGCTCCAGCTCGGCCGGGTCGGCCTCCAGCTTGGACAGGAAGGCCGACAGCTCGCGCGCGGCTTCTTCGGCCGAGGCACAGGCACTTTCCAGCGCTGCCGCCGCAGCTTCGGTTGCCGCCTGTGCTTCGGGGGCCAGCCGCGCCACCCGGCGCAAAGCCCCGGCCAGCTTGCTTTCGGCCCCGTCTTCGCCCGACAGCAGTTCTGCCGCCGCAGCAACAGATTCGGCGATATGGGCCCCATTCATCAGCAGCGCGCGCTCAGCGGCAAGTTCCGCCTCCTCGCCCACCACCACATCGAGGCTGGAAAGCTCGGTCACCGCTGCGGCGAGATATTCGGCATCGGCGGCGGCCAGTTGCTGTTCGGTGCGCAAAGTCTCGCGCGCCAGATGGGCCGCCTTCAACGCCTCGAACCGGGTGGCCACGCCAGCCAGCAGTGCGCCATGATTGCC
>JBAVPS010000286.1:0-1933 GCA_049693315.1 Rhizomicrobium sp.
GGTGGAGATGAAAGCCAAGCGGCTGGAAGTACCGGAACTGAGGCTTTATGAAAAAGTGCCCGCCTCGGAACTTGAACCCGGCAATCTGGTGCTGATCGAAACCGGCGATCTTATCCCATCGGATGGCGAGGTCATCGAGGGGGTCGCCTCGGTCGATGAATCCGCCATCACCGGTGAAAGTGCCCCGGTGATCCGCGAATCCGGCGGCGACCGCTCGGCGGTAACCGGCGGCACCCGCGTTTTATCCGACAGCATTGTGGTGCGCATCACGGCTGCACGGGGCAACACCTTCCTCGACCGCATGATTGCACTGGTTGAAGGGGCTGCGCGGCAAAAGACACCGAACGAAATTGCGCTCAATATTCTGCTGTCCGGTCTGACCATCATCTTCATCTTCGCGGTGGCCTCGATCCCGGCTTTTGCGGCCTATGCCGGGGGAAAAATGTCGGTGCTGGTACTGGTGGCACTGTTCGTCACCCTGATCCCCACCACCATCGGCGCGCTGCTATCGGCCATCGGCATTGCCGGTATGGACCGGCTGGTGCGCTTCAACGTACTGGCAATGTCAGGCCGCGCGGTTGAGGCGGCTGGTGACATTGATACGCTGCTGCTTGACAAAACCGGCACCATCACACTGGGCAACCGTCAGGCATCTGAATTTGTTCCGGTCCCCGGCGTGTCACTCGGGGCACTGGCCGAGGCGGCACAACTGGCCTCGCTGTCGGATGAAACACCGGAAGGTCGTTCTGTCGTCACCTTATCACAGGAAAAATATGGCCTGAAGATCACCGCCACAGCGCTGCCCAATTTGCGCTTTGTCCCGTTCTCGGCCCAGACCCGGATCAGCGGCGTTGATGGCGAAGCTCTGACCATTCGCAAAGGGGCCGTCGATGCCGTACTGGCCGCTTGCCCGGATGCCACACGGGACAGCGTACAGGCTTTAAAATTTATCTCAGACGGTATTGCCAAAACCGGCGGCACACCACTGGCGGTGTCACGCAATGGCAAACTGCTGGGGGTTATTCACCTGAAGGATATTATCAAAGCGGGTATCCGCGAACGCTTTGCCGAACTGCGCCGCATGGGTATCCGCACCGTAATGATTACCGGTGATAATCCGCTGACCGCCGCTGCCATTGCCGCCGAATCCGGGGTCGATGATTTTCTGGCGCAGGCCACGCCGGAAACCAAACTGAAGCTGATCCGGGATGAACAGGCCAAGGGTAAGCTGGTGGCGATGTGTGGCGACGGCACCAACGATGCCCCGGCGCTGGCTCAGGCAGATGTCGGTGTGGCCATGAATACCGGCACCGTGGCGGCGCGCGAAGCTGGGAATATGGTGGATCTTGACAGTGATCCGACCAAGCTGATCGAAATTGTCGCCATCGGAAAACAACTTCTGATGACGCGTGGGGCACTGACCACCTTCTCCATTGCCAATGATGTCGCCAAATATTTCGCCATTATTCCGGCCATGTTCATTGCCTTTTACCCGCAACTGCAGGCCCTCAATGTCATGGGCCTGCATAGCCCGCAAAGCGCCATCCTGTCGGCGATTATCTTTAATGCGCTGATTATCGTGGCGCTGATCCCGCTGGCACTCAAAGGCATCACCTACAAACCGGCAGAAGCCGCCACCTTGTTGCGACGCAACCTTGCGGTCTATGGCCTGGGCGGCCTTGTCGTTCCCTTCATCGGTATCAAGATCATCGACCTGATGGTTACGACCATCGGTCTGGTGTGAGGCAATCATGATCAAACATCTTCGTCCTGCTTTTGTCCTGATCGGTCTGTTCACGTTACTGACCGGGCTGATCTATCCGCTGGGGATGACGGCGGCGGCACAACTTCTTTTTCCGCATCAGGCCGGCGGCAGTCTGGTTCAGCACAACGGCAGCCCCATCGGCTCCACGCTTATCGGCCAGAACTTTAC
>JBAVPS010000287.1:0-6569 GCA_049693315.1 Rhizomicrobium sp.
GCAGTGATCGCGCGCCTTCGATTGTCGTCTCGGTGGCCAGATCAATGGCTTTAAGTTTGGCCCAGACGGTGGCATCGCGGCACGCCGTGGTGACGGTGGCGCTGCAGGGCGCAAGCTTGCCATAGACCAGCAGCGCAGGCTGATAGGTGTCGCGATAAGTGGCGAGCACAACGGACGCGGCCGCACGCGCCGAAGCTGCGCTGTCACTGCCGGTCAGTTCTGACCACAGCGCGCAGCCCGACAGGCAAAGCGAGAGCGTGACCGCCGCCATGATGGCGGCAAGTTTCCTGAACATGACAAGATTTCCTTGTGTAAAAGGCGGGCGGCACCATGCCGCCCGATTGGGGCGTTGGGGGCGTTGGGGGCGTTGCCGGCTTTACGGTGACGGGGCCGAAGAATCCGCCGTGGCGGCCTTGACGCTGTCGATCAGCACCGCGATAGCCGTGGCCGACGTTCTGGCATTATCGGCAATGGCGAGCCGTCCGCCGGCCCCGGCACCACCGGCCAGGATCATCGGCACCCAATCGGGAATATGCACGCCCCATGCCGTGGCGATGCCAACGGCAATCAGCGCTGCGCAACAGGCATAGGTTTTCCAACCGCGTTTCAGCGTCATGGCAATATCCTTTTGTGATCTGCGCTGTGAACCGCCAGCGCCCGCGGATTTCAGTAATGGCGAAATACGTTGATGATGGTTGCGGTGGCACCGACAATGGCGGCCAGGCCGACCAGTATGCCACCGATCAGGGCAAAGGCTTTGAGCGCCCCCTGCCCGACACTGACCGCCAGTTCCAGCTTGGCAATACGTTCGGAATCGGCTTTCTGACCGGCTTCGATGCGCTCCAGCGCCTCCATCACCGCTTTGATCTGCTCTTCCATTCTGGCCAGTCTCTCGGCTTGCTCGGTCACGCGCCCACCCCACCCGCGCGCCCTGCCTGTTTGCCGTCGTAAATGTTGACCGCCTTGACGAGGAAATCGGCCGCACGCCGGCGGCGGCTGATGAACCGCTTATCGGGAAAATCGCGCAAATTGGCTTCCAGCGCCTTCCAGGTGCAGGCGGTGGCAATCGTCCAGAAATCCCCGCACAGCGGATCTTCCCACGGGTTGCCGTATTGCCAGGTCACATCCATGATCGCGGTGGCGGGGCCATCGGGAATCCGGTCGAACGGGATCGGCGCGCGGCGGTCGAAACGGGTGCGGATATCGTGCAGGAAACCGGTCTTTTTCTGCGTCATCAGCGCATCGGCCTCGGCCCGCGTGATGGTAATCGGGTATTGCCGCAACACCAGCCGCGCGGGCAGCCCCTTCACACCATGGTATCGCCGCAGCTTGTCCTGCAGCACGGGCGGCAGGCCGGAAAATTCCGCCCCCGGCATCCAGCCCAGATCGACCCCGGCGGCGAGCGTGACGCCACTGCCGGTGCCGCCCTCGGGCACGTACCCCATCAGGGTTAGCCCGCCCTCCTGATCATAGATAAAGTTCCAGGCAATCATGACAATGCTCCAATAAAAAACCCGGCCGCTGGCCGGGTGGTGGGTGGTCGTGTGGATGTTTTTTGGGGGCTGATCCCGCGTGGGGAAACGCAAACAACTAGGCGAGCGTCTTAGGTATCCATGCCCCGCTTGACGCATCCCATGCCAGCACCTGCCCGTCAGCCGGACTGGTGTTGCTGACATCGTTTAATGCAGCCAGTTTTGTCGGATAGTAGTCTTTATAGACCGAGGTCGGGACGGTGAAAGTTTGTGTTTGCTGACTGCCGTTCCAGCTCACGCCGGTCTCTGTCAGCACCGTTATCCAGGTGGTGCCATCGTCTGAATACTGCACCTGAAAAGCCGCTGGCACCTGCGCGTAGTAACCACCGGACCGGTTCCGGATCACGACCTCAGCACAGGCCACCGCCGAGGCAAAGTGGTACCCGATGTAGTTCGGCAGCACATTGGTGGAGATCCATGTCGTGCTGTCGTTGGCATCAAAGGCATAGTCCTTCGCGTACCCGCTGTCATAATCCCCCGAGGATAGGGCCGATCCACCGGTTGCCTGTTGGGTGGTTCCCGCCACCGCCCGAAATTCCAGATTGCTGATCGAAATATAATTCTCCGACCCGGCCTCGGCCGCGGAGTAGATGCGCCAATAGGCATGGGCCCCCACAGCGGTGCTAACCTGCCCGGCGGGGCCGGTATCAGAACCGCTGATCGTGGCAGACGCCGCGCCACCGCCCCCGCTCTGATCGACCCATTTTGGATTTGCGCCAGCGCCTTGCGTCGCCAGCACCTGCCCAGCGGTGCCGGGCGGCAACAAAGCCCAGGCCGACGCACCACGATAGAGCACTGCCCCTTGTGTCGTGCCAAAAGCGGTATCGATGGCCTTTGAGAACGGACCGGCAATATAGGTTCCCGACAAATCGGGAATGTCCCCGGCCACCAGCGCGCGGAACGATGGGGCAGCAGCATCACCGGATACCGGCCCGGCCAACACGGTATTTTTCGTCTGCGTTTTTAAGGACGCCGTCAGGGTGCCGGTTTCGGTTACCGGGCTGCCCGTGACATCAAACAATGCCGATGGCAACGACAGGCCAACCGATGTGACCGAGCCATAACCGGCAGCAGAGGTTGTTTCTTCCGCGCTTGTTGCCGACGAGGTTCCCGCCGCATTGGTGGCAGTCAGAAACAGCGTATAGCTCGTGGCATTGGCCAGCCCGCTATAGGTGTAGGTGGTCGATAGCCCGCTGTAGATCTGCGTGGCATAGCTGAACGCCTTGCCGGCCCCCGTGGCGGCATAAAGGGTATAGGCCGTAACATTGTCGGTGCTGGCGTTGGCTGCCCAGGACACCCCCAGCTGGCTGGTGCCGATCGCGGCCGTAAGCCCGGTTGGCGTGGCGGGCGCCCCGGCTGTGGAGGAACCATAGCCCGCCCCGGTTGGCACATACTGATAGGCGGTGACGGCGGTAATGTCCTGTTCGGCATTGCCGAAGATGTTGTAGGACACGAATTTCAGATAGATCGTGGTGCCGATATATTTGGTCGGCAACGCATAGGAAAACACACTGCCCGCGGTGCCGGTGGTATCGATCTGGGTAAACTGCGCCCCGGCGGCATGGGCGGCATGGGCCGAGCCGTAAATCCCGCGCTCCAGATAGCTTAAGTTCGTCGTATAGCTGCCGGTGGTTGCCGCCGCGCCATAGGACAGAATTTCCCCGCCATTCGACAGAATATTCGATGATGGCTGTGGCGTGATCACCGCCAGCGTGCGGTAATTGGCGGCATCGGATGGCGTGGCGGTATCAATCTGGCTTTCACTTTCGGCCAGATCGAGCGCCAGCGTGTTGGTCTGATCAAGGCCCGACGCATCGGCCAGTGCCGCCGTGAGCACGCCTTGTGCGGCACCGCTGGTGATCTCGCCGACCTTGGTATAGGTCACATTATCGAAACTGATATAGACATAGGCCCCGCCCCAATACGGCCCGCCTGAGGCTGCCACCAGCACCTCAGCCGTGCCGCCGGTGTAGCTTGAATTGGGCTCGAATACGCACGGTGTGTTGACATCACCGGGATCGACCAGCTTGCTCACACTGCTGGAGGAGGTATCCTGCTGATCGGACGCGGCCGATGTGCCAAGGATACCAGGAAATTCCTCGGCCGTGATGGTGAGTACGCCGTCTTCGTCTTCTTCGATATCCGTGACCCGAATGCCGTATTTCGACAGTTCAAGATTATCTTCCGTGATGGTCAGCAAAGACCCCGGCAGCAACAGAATAAACCAGTAGGGCAGCTTGATCGAAAAGCTGTTGCGGATATAGGCCGCCCGCTTGCCGATCAGTTCGGCGACAATGGCCCCGATCGCCTTGGTGCAGATGTCGGATGCCGAAACCGAACCGTTTTCGACAATGCCGAACTGATCGACCAGCGTCTGGTCCTTATATTCACAAACATAGGAATTATACTGGTTGCTGCGGTCGGTGATTTCCAGCCGGGTCCGGTTGGTGCAGTCCGCCGGGTCTTTGCGGGTAACCTTGACCGGCTCGTCACTGTCGAGATAGTCCGCCAGCGTCAGATCATAGGCCGCGTCCAGATCCGGTGTGAAGGTCACGTCATTGCCCGTCACCGCCGCATCGCCCAGCGGCAGGAACATCACCGACTGGCCGCCCCAGAAGATCCAGCTGTTGGTCAGCTGGGCCCAGCGGTCAAGAATGTCGGTCGCCTTCTCCTGACTGTCCAGCTTGGGCGACAGGAAAATTCCCTGCGCCCGGCAATAGCTGCGATAGCTTTCCAGCGTATCGCTGTCGATGTCGGAACTGGTCAGATTGCCGACGCCATATTGCGTGCTGGTCAGAAAATCCGGCACCACATCGGCCAGATTGACATCCGGGCTGCCGATGGCCGAGGTGAAAGGGATATGCGTCAGATCACACCAGATCGACGGCATTGACGCGCTGGAGCCCAGATCCATCTTGGAGCTGAACAGATAGGACGTATAGGGGTAGCTCAGCGCCTGAGCCGGATAGTTCGTCTTGATCCAGCTGGGGGCGGTCTGGCTCGCCGTGCCGCTGTAGAAAGTGGCGTTAAGATCCGACAGCGTGGTGGTATCGTCGCTGTTATAGACCGCGTTAAAACGCACAGGCCCTTCGCACAGCGATAAGATGCAGGCGGCGGTATAGGTATAACCGCTGCTACTTTTTCCGCCCCCCTTGCCGCTTGACGAGGATTTGTGGCTTTTAAAATTGTTATACCAGATCAGGTTCGGGCTGATGCGCTGGCGCCCCCAGAACAGCGTCACCGGCACGCCTAACGCGCTGGTCTGGATCGGCACGCTGGTATATTTGGTGACCTTAGTGTTGGTGCCGGAATAACTGGCCATCACGCCCCCCACAGGCTGAAATATTTCACCGGGCGCAGGAAGCGTAAGCCTTTGACCGCAACATATTTGACCGGATCATCTTCCAGCCGCGAGATCAGCACCGATCCGTCCACGCCATAGGCATGGAGGATTTCGGATGCATTGATCAGGATCGAACCGTGCGAATAGGTTTTGCCATAGCGCCAGACAATGACATCGCCGATCCGCGGGGCCGCAATTTCCTGCGCGCCCAGCCGGTCGATCAGGAATTCAAGGAAAAGTTCCTTTTCCTGATGCATAAACCAGCTCGGCGCATAGGGCCGCGGATCAAAGGGCGGCAGCGTTCCGGTGTCGCAATAGCAGCGCACCAGCAGCATGGCACAATCGACCCCGCCATCGGGCCCCTTTTTATCGCAGCAATTGACGAAGGGGGTGCCAAGCCAGTCAAATGCCGCGTTGACAATGGCGGCGCGCTGGGCGGCTTCTTGCCCTGTGGCAAAGACATGCGTTTCCGTCAGGCCGTTTTCCCGTTCGATGCGGATCTGTGGCCCGCAGGCGTTGGTGATCTGATGCATCCTCAGAAACCCTTTTCAACATCCGGCGTGTAAGGCCAGGCACGCCAGTGCTGGCTGTTGCCATAGGCCTGACAGGCGGCCAGTGTCTTCTGACAGCCCTTGAAGGCGGTGAAGGCATCCCCGGCGGCCGGGGCGGCATAAAGCGGATAGACCAGCGTCAGCCCGCTGGCAGATGCCGCCAGAATGGTGCGCGACTGCCCGGCGGTGTCCCCGCCGGTAATCTTCACCGTGCCGGATTTATAAAGCGCGTAATCGCTGGGCGCGCTGTCCCACGGAATAAAGGTGCGCGACACGGCCGCCGCCGTGCCCACACTGTGGCTGGTGGTATAGGACGCCCGGGCCAGCGTGCAGACCGCATCGCAAAAGCTGTGCACGCAGCCCGCCTGATAGACATTGCGCGGGGCCTGCTGGTTCAGCCGGTTGTTTTTACCCTTCAGCGTCATATCGACGGTGGTGCCGTTGATGGCGATTTCGCCCGGAATCCAGCTGTTCAGATCCAGCACGCCAAAGGCCGATGTGTCGCCGGGCGATGTCATATAGGCCCGGCTGTGCAGGATCAGCGCATCATCAAACAGGCCGTTCAGCACCTGGGTTTTGATCGAGGCGCCGCCGTCAAATGCCGCATTGGTCGCATAAAGGGAAAAATCCATGCAGGGCACGGTCATGCTGTTGGTCAGTGACCACTTGCCCCGCTTCAGCTTCATGGCGGTGTATGTGTGACCACTGGCTGTCAAATTCTGTTCCCAGTCGGTCCAGCGATAGACGGTGCCATCAGACAGGGTGACGGTAAACAAATTGGCCAGATAGAAATGGCTATGGCTGGCCAGCGCCGCGGCCAGCGCAGCGGGACAGGATCGCAAAAGGCTCATGTCAGCCCCCGGCCTTGCAGGAATGCAGTTTGATCGAACTGGTCAGCCAGATCTGGTTCATAAACTTCTCGAAGGTGTAATCATTGTCGGGAAATTTGCAGTAATAATAGAACGAAAAATCCGCGGTGATGGCCTGCCCGCTGGCTGGCGTCGTGCTGAATTTCAGATACTGCGCCCCCGGCGTGGTGGTCACCCAGCTCCAGGCCGAAGAAGCCAAAGCCACCCCGTCAAGGTAAACCGTTGATATGGCACCGGTGTTGATCTGCCCGACCGGCTCGCGGGCGGTATAACC
>JBAVPS010000288.1:0-4979 GCA_049693315.1 Rhizomicrobium sp.
GTGCGGTATGAGCGGTCATGTCCCCGTGATGCTGGCCGAGGTGCTGGAGGCGTTAGCCCCCCATGACGGTGGCCTCTATGTTGATGGCACCTTTGGCGGTGGTGGTTATACCAAAGCGATTCTGGAAAGCTGCAATTGCACGGTGCTGGGTATTGATCGCGATCCGGCGGCGATTGCCCGTGGTGCCGCACTGGTCGAGCAATACCAAGGGCGGTTGATTTTGGTGCATGGCACCTTCTCCAATCTGGATGTCCATGTTTTGGAGGCCGGTTTCGACAAGGCGGCGGGTGTGGTGCTGGATCTTGGGGTTTCGTCATTCCAGTTCGATGAGCCGGAACGTGGTTTTTCCTTCCGCGCTGACGGTCCGCTCGATATGCGCATGAGCGCGGCGGGGGATTCCGCCGCCGATGTCGTCAACACCCTCGACGAAAAGATGCTGGCGACGATTATCGCCCGCTACGGCGAAGAACATCGTGCCCGCGCCATTGCGCGCGCCATTGTTAATGCCCGCCCGATCACCCGCACGCTGGAGCTGGCCGAGCTGGTTGCCAATGTGCTGGGGCCCAAGGCTAAGGCGCAGGCGATCCATCCGGCGACGCGTACCTTTCAGGCGTTGCGCATCTATGTGAATGGCGAGCTTGACGAATTGTCCGGTGCGCTGAAAGCCGCCGAAACGATATTGGGCCCCGGTGGCCGGCTGTCTGTGGTGTCGTTCCATTCGCTGGAAGACCGCATCGTCAAGCAGTTCCTGCGTGGGCAGAGCGATACCGCGCCACGTAGCTCGCGCCATGTGCCCGAGCAACATGCGGTGCCGGCCCGTTTCACGTTGTTGCATCGTAATGCCGTGCTGCCTGGTGCTGTTGAAACCGCCGCCAATCCGCGTGCCCGTTCCGCAAAAATGCGGGCTGCGGAAAAGCTCGTTGCGTGAAGAAAGGTCGTGTCATGCTGTCTCGTCCTTTCCTGATGAATATCTCCTTCGCGGCTCTGGCCGGTGCGATGGTGTGGGCCAACTATAGCGTGGTCGAACAGACCCGTGTGGCCACTGCGCACCTTAAGGCAACGGAAAAGCAGATCGTTGCCGAGAATGTTCGCTTCGAGGATGCGCAGACCCAGTATATGGCGCTGTCGAGCCCGGATCGTATTCAGGCGCTGGCGCAAAACTTTCTCGGGATGAATGACACAGCGACGGTGCAGTTATCGTCACTGCAGATGCTGCCGCGCCGCGGCGAGGGCGGGGCCGAGATCCACGATGGCGAAATCGTCACCGCACCGGGCACGCCGGGGGTGGTGACAATCGCGGCACATCAGGAGAACTGATGGCCGCCATGGACGCCAAGCCCACTCTATTGCAACGGCGGATCTGCATCGGTGCCTTCTTCTGCATCGCGGCCTATATGGTGATCGGTCTGCGTCTGGCCGGGGTGACGCTGTTTGCGGCACCGACCGAGCCTGCCCGCAGCAATAGCGGCATGCAGGCCCGCGCCGATCTGGTCGATCGTAATGGCGAATTGCTGGCCCGTGATGTGCGGGTTTATGATCTTTATGCCAATCCGGCCAATTTCGCCGTCAAGCATCGTGTAAGCGAGCATTCCACGCCTGCGCAGCAGGCTGCCGCCGCTACCGAGCGCAGTGAGAATGCCACCCGCGTGGTCAAGGGGCTGTCGGCCGCCACCGGCATGGAAGAAGATAAGCTGGCCCACATGCTGGCCAAGCGGACGAATTATGTACTGATCGCCCGGCAGATGCCCGCCGATGTGCGCAGTCAGATTGAGCGTAAAAAGTTGCCCGGTATTGAATTCATCGCGGCAGGCAAACGTAATTATCCCGATGGCCGCATGAGCGCGCAGGTGCTTGGCGTGACCAACAGCGATGGCAAGGGCTTGTCCGGGCTGGAGCGCGGGCTGGAGCCGCGTCTGGTCAATGCGGTGCCGGGAACACGGATTGAAACCTCGCTCGATATGCGGGTGCAATTCGTGCTGGCGCATGAGGCTGAAGCGACTAAAGAAGAGTTTTCTGCCAAGTCCGCTGGCGCGCTGGTGATGAATGTTAATACCGGCGAAGTGCTTGGTATGGTGTCGCTGCCGGACTTTGACCCCAATGACCGGCGCGATATGGATGGTAATGCTGCGCGCAACATCATGGTGCAGGACACCTATGAACTGGGTTCGGTGTTCAAGGTACTTTCCTTCGCCCTCGGCATAGAAGATCACACCTTCCAGCTCGATGAGGTGTTTTCGATCGACCGTAATTTCAGCGTCAGCGGTCATATTATTCATGAAGCCGAAAGAATGCCGCCCACTTTGGCGGCACGCGATGTGTTGGCGCTATCGTCAAATATTGGCGCGTCACAGATTGCCTTGCGATCCGGCGGGGTCAGACAAAAAGCCTTCCTTGAAAAATTCGGGCTGCTCACTCCACTGCGAACCGAGTTGCCCGAATCCGCCAGGCCGCAATACCCACGCAATTGGGGACCGACCGAAACCGCCACAATCGGTTTCGGTCATGGCATATCTGTAAGCCCGCTGGCCTATGCGGCAGCCGCTGCCGCCGTGGTCAATGGCGGGCGGAAGGTTACGCCGACTTTTCTCAAGCATCCGCAAGATGCCCGTGGCGAACAGATCATCTCGCCGGAAACCAGCGCCACTATGCGTGGGCTGCTGCGCTATGTCGTCACTAACGGTTCCGGGCGCAAAGCCAATATCGAAGGCTATGAAGTCGGCGGTAAAACCGGATCGGCGGAAAAGCTTGATGCCAGCGGACATTATCGCGCCGGTCTGCTCAGGACGTCGTTTGTCGGCGTTTTCCCGGTTTCCAATCCGCGCTATGTCGTTTTTGTTCTGGTTGACGAGCCTCATGGCACCAAGGCCGCGCCACGCGCGCTGGCTGGTAACACGGCAGCGCCGCTTGCCGGGCGGATTATTGCCCGTATCGCGCCGTTTCTGGGGGTGCCGATGAAGCTTCCCACTGCGACCGCTGCCAGTAGTAGGAGTAGTGATGCGTATTGATGTGGACATGTCGGCGTTGGTCGCCCAGCACCGCTTCACCGGCATCGCCAGTGACAGCCGTGAGGTGCGCCCTGGCTATTTGTTTGCTGCAATTCCCGGTGCCAAAGCCAATGGGGCGGTGTTCATTGCCGATGCGGCATCGCGCGGAGCCATCGCCGTGCTGGGTGCGCCGGAAATTGCGGATATCGCGCGTGAATATGGCATGGTGTTTTATCCGGCCGCGAACCCGCGTCTGGCCCTGGCTCATCTGGCCGCAGCGTTTTTTGCAGCCCAGCCTGCCACCGTGGCGGCGGTTACCGGCACCAATGGCAAAACCTCGGTAACGGTGTTCCTGCGCCACATCTGGACCGCGCTGGGAAAATCTGCCGCCAGTCTGGGCACCATCGGGGCCTTGTCGCCGGCAGGTGAAATCAAATTATCCAACACCACGCCGGGCCCGGTCGAGCTGCATCAGCTTTTGGCGCGGCTGGCCGGTGAAGGCGTCAGCCATCTGGCGATGGAAGCCTCCAGCCATGGTCTGGATCAGGCGCGGCTGGATGGCGTGAAGATACAGGCGGCGGGCTTTACCAACCTGACGCGCGACCATCTGGATTATCATCCCAGCTTTGAAGCCTATCGCGATGCCAAGTGCCGCCTGTTCAGCGAGCTTGTTGGCGATGGTGGCGTGGCGGTGATCAACGCCGATGCCGATTATGCCGACGCCTTTATTGCGGCATCCGAGGCGCGCAAGCTTGAGCTGTTGACGGTTGGCGAAAAAGGGCTGGCGTTGCAGCTTGTCGGGCGCACGCCGCATGGCGATGGTCAGGAACTTACGCTGCGTTTCGGCGGTCAGGATTATCGCGTGAATCTGCCGCTGGCCGGTGGCTTTCAGGCTTCCAACGCACTGGTGGCGGCGGGGCTTGCCATCGGGCTGGGCGAAGATCCGTCGGCGGTGTTTGCCGCGTTGGAAAGCGTCAAGGGCGCGCCCGGCCGGCTTGAAAAAATGGCGGTGTCACGGGCCGGTGCGCCGATCTATGTCGATTACGCCCATACCCCGGATGCGTTGGAAGTGGTGCTGAAAGCGCTGCGCCCACATACGCGCGCAAAGCTGGTGGTGGTGTTCGGCTGCGGCGGTGATCGTGACAAGGGCAAGCGCCCGCTGATGGGCAAAGCCGCCATCACCTTTGCGGACAAGGTCATCGTCACCGACGATAATCCGCGCAGCGAGGAAGCCGCCGCTATCCGCCAGGACGCTTTGGCCGGATGCCCTGGTGCCATCGAAATCGGCGATCGCGCCGAAGCCATTCGCAGTGCCGTGGCCGCGCTGGGGGCGGGCGATGTTCTGGTCATCGCTGGTAAGGGCCATGAAGCCGGACAGATCATCAAAGGGGTGGTCCATCCATTCTCTGACCGCGAGGAAGCCTTGGCTGCCGCGCTTGCAACCGGGGGGCATGCATGAGTCCATTATGGACCACGGCGGAATTGGAAGCCGCGACACTGGGTAAAGCCACCAGCAATTTTTGCGTTGGTGGGGTGTCGTTACATTCGCGGCAGCTCGCTGCCGGTGACCTCTATGTCGCCATCAAGGGCGACCGGCTCGACGGTCACGACTTTGTTGCCGATGCGCTGGTTCACGGTGCCGGTGCGGCACTGGTCTCGCGCCGCTTGGCCGGGCTGGCGGCGGATGCGCCGCTTCTGGTGGTGGAAAACACCCAGCGTGCACTGGAAGATCTTGGTGTGGCGGCGCGGGCGCGCTTCGCTGGCAAGGTGCTGGCGATTACCGGCAGCGTTGGCAAAACCACCACCAAGGAACTTTCGCGACTGGCGTTCGGTGCTCTTGGTTCGGTGCATGCGGCCAGTGGCTCGCTCAACAATCATTGGGGGGTGCCGCTCAGTCTGGCGCAGATGCCGCCCAAGACCGCCTTCGGTATCATCGAAGTGGGCATGAACCATTACGGCGAAATCCGTAATCTGAATTCTTTTGTGCGGCCGCAT
>JBAVPS010000289.1:0-2839 GCA_049693315.1 Rhizomicrobium sp.
GTGGTGGACAGATCCATCTCAAGGGCGAGTTTATCGCATTTTCTGCCGCCAGCCTTATGAAGGCGTACGGCGCGCGCCACGCACTTGCGTATCTGTTCGGCTGTAGTGGGGTCGCGAGTAAAATTTACAGATCTCATATCGCCACCTCACGCTTGGTGCGAGCGGTTTTGCGATTTTGTGCGAGTGAGAGGTTGGTGACGATGGTACTGGTCGGCATTTTGTTCTCTCCGCTCCTGTGCATGGTATGGAATACCTCTATAACAGTAATTTGTTATAAGCAACAAAATATTGGTTTTTTATGAGTGGTTAGCATTGCCTTTGTTTGGGGTTGGTGTCTTTGTGTGTTATGATATACAGTATTAATGTATATCTATCGGTGGAGACGTTCCGATGCAGGTCGCAAAATGGGGTAACAGTTTAGCCGTCAGGCTTCCCGCCGCAGTGGTTGAGGCACTTAACCTTAGCGAGGGCGATGAAATTGAAATCCACATCGCTGGTGAGCGTGCTTTTGGCGTAGGGCGTGATGTAAGTCGGGAACGTGCGCTGGCGCGTATTCGTGCCTCGCGTAAACCGTTACCTGCTGGTTGGAAGTTTGACCGCGAGGATGCCAATGCCCGCTGACTTTCTGGATACAAATGTGCTCGTGTATGCCTTTACGGCGGATTCACGAGCAGAGGCGGCTCAGGCATTGCTGGCTCAAAAATGCATTATCAGTGTGCAGGGACTCAATGAGTTTACTAATGTTGCCCGGCGCAAAATGGGCATGTCCTGGACGGAAATTGGTACAGCGCTGGAAGATATTCGCACCCTTTGTCCCGTGGTCCGTCCGATTGATTTAGACACCCATATTTCGGGGTTACAAATTGCCGAACGGTATGGTTATTCCTTTTATGATGCCCTTGTGGTGGCAGCGGCTTTGCAGGCTGGGTGCGGGGTTTTATGGTCAGAAGATTTGCAGGATGGTGTTGTTATAAATTCACGCCTTCGTATCTGTAATCCGTTTCGCACGGTCTAATGGTTGCGGCAGATCAGTGCATGTGCAGCGACAGGACTACACGCCCGATAATGCGCAGACCCTCTGGGTGTGGAATTGTTTGCGGAGGGTATACCGGGTTGCGTGAAACCAAGCTCACGGCACCAGTTTCTATGTCCCTCGAAGCGTGTTTGAGAAAGCCTTCGCCTTCATAAACAATGGCGTAAATCGCTGGTGAAACTAGGTTGGTGCGGCTCGCATCGATCAGAACCCAGTCTCGGTTGAACAACAGAGGTTCCATGCTGTCGCCACTGACACGCAGAAATACCAGTTTGTCGATTGGGGCGTCTGTGAAATGGCGCAATGCGGTCACACGCATTTCGTGATAATCGAATGGCTGCACCTCGTCGTTTTGAGCCCCGAATCCCGCTGAGAAGCGCACATCGAAAACCGGGATGCGTGCAAACTCAGTTCCGCCTAGCTCTATAATATTTCCAGAAAAAGTATGGCTAGGGTTCACCGCAGATGATGGCAGCATTAATGGCTGACCTTTACCCTCCAGCCATTCTGGGGTGACATTTAGCTCTTTTGCTATGTCGTGAATTTTGGGGGTTGAAGTTGCCCTCCCGGCCTCAAGTTCGCTTATGGCCGTTTGTGTCAAGCCTACACGTTTCCCAAGCTCTCGCTGGGAGATGCCTCGTTTTAGACGGGCTGCTTTTAGATTTTCGCCAATTCCAACCATATGCGCACGTTAGCAAAATTGTGATATGCCGTAACAAACAATGTTTTGTTGACTACATAACAAAATAATGTTTATTCTCGGGGAATGGATACTTCGATAGGCATTGCGGCACTCCAGCGCTGCATCAGAATTTTAGGGTCACAGCACGCTGTTGGTTGTGTTGTAGGGCGCAGGCAGACGACTGTTAGCGCCTGCATACGGCGGAATGCCTCTGTTCCTGCCGAATGGTGTCGGCCATTGGAAACTGCCACAGCAGAAGCAGGCGAACGCGTTTCCGCTTCTGATCTGCGGCCGGATCTTTTTGGTAATGCATTACCTTCTGCATCACTCAACTCTGAACATTCAAACGAGACAGGAGCCGCTGCATGATGTGTGCGGATCGGACGGGTGTGTCGTTATCTGCCGAGGAGTATGGCCCGTGGGCCATGATGATCGTGCGCGATGTTGCTGTGCGCACCGAACGGCTGCGCGGGCTGATCGTCTGGCAGATGCGGCAGAGCCTGCACCTGCGGATATGGTCTGCCACGACCGGTAAGCGTGTCTGCACCGGTCTGGCCACGATCTGTTTTGGTATCCATCGTCATATTTTTCTCCGCGGCATTGTGTTCCGTCGTTGGGCCTTTGCCTGCCTGAGTGCTGCACAGCGCTGCCGCCTTGCCGCGGCGCACTGGCGCCGGGGTGTCGAGGTTCTGCGTATCAGCAGCTTCTCGCTTTCCGTTCAGCCCCGTGAGGTCTGTTTCCATGACCGGGTCTGATCCCTGTTTTCTTTGTTTGTCTTTGGCTCCAGCGTTCCCCCTCACGCTGTGAGCCAGAACCTCCGGCGGTATGGCCCGCACGCCGTACCGCCGGAGGCATCCGTTTCGTTGTTTTTCGTAAGTCTGTGGAGGCTCTCTGATGCCCAGAAGTAAAACTAGCCGCCCATTGCGCGGGATTCAGCCGGAACAGTCCGGCATGGTTATGGCGTTCGAGCCGATGAAGCCGCGTGTCTATGGCGACACCAAGACCGTGGTGGCGACCGCGGTGGGGCAGGCCGGTGGCGCCAAGGCGGTGGCCGACTTCCTGCAGCGGTCATTGTCGGTGGTCTATGGCTATACCGATCCGCTGGTCGAGCGCAGTGATCTGTC
>JBAVPS010000290.1:0-6799 GCA_049693315.1 Rhizomicrobium sp.
GCCTTGTGTAGGGTGCGGTTTATCAAGCCACCTGAGCCGTCGTGCCAGGCGAGGAGAAGAATATGTCCGACCAAGACCCCGTGAAACCTGACGAGGCAATTGAGGACCAGTCCGGTGGTCAGATGACACCAGTGCTGCCGTTGCGCGATATCGTCGTGTTCCCCCACATGATCGTGCCCCTGTTCGTCGGGCGCGAAAAGTCGGTGCGCGCACTCGAAGAGGTAATGGGGGACAATAAGCAGATCCTGTTGCTGACGCAGAAGAATGCCGCCGATGATGATCCCAGCTCGGATGGGCTGTTTCAGGTCGGCACCGTGGCCAATGTGCTGCAGCTGTTGAAGCTGCCCGATCAGACCGTCCGGGTCCTGGTCGAGGGCAAGTCGCGCGCCCGGGTGACCGGGTTCGATCCGCGTACAGATTTCTTCCAGGCGCAGATTGAAACGCTGTCGGAAAATGTCGGCGAGCAGCGCGAGACCGAAGCCCTGGTGCGCACGGTCAAAACCAATTTCGAGCAGTATATTAAGCTCAACAAAAAAGTTCCGCCCGAGACCCTGGCCTCGGTGATGCAGATCGACGATCCGGCCAAGCTGGCCGATACGGCCGCGGCGCATCTGTCGGTGAAGATTTCCGATCGCCAGGCGCTTTTGGAAACGCTTGATACCTCGGCCCGCCTTGAAGGTGTGCTGGCGCTGATCGAATCCGAGATCGGCGTGCTGCAGGTCGAGCGCAAGATCAAAAGCCGGGTCAAGCGCCAGATGGAAAAGACCCAGCGCGAATATTACCTCAACGAACAGCTCAAGGCGATTCAGAAAGAGCTGGGCGAGGGTGACGACGGTCGCGACGAGCTGAACGAGCTGGAAGAGCAGATCCGTAAGACCAAGCTGTCGAAGGAAGCGCGTGAAAAGGCGCAAGGCGAAATGCGCAAGCTGCGCCAGATGTCGCCGATGAGCGCTGAAGCCACGGTAATCCGCAACTATCTCGATTGGATTCTGTCGCTGCCCTGGGGCAAAAAGACCAAGATCAAAAAGGATCTTAAGCTCGCCGAGGACATCCTTAACGAGGAGCATTTCGGTCTCGACAAGGTCAAGGAACGTATCCTGGAATATCTGGCGGTGCAGTCGCGTGCCGGCAAGATGCGGGGGCCGATCCTGTGCCTCGTTGGTCCGCCGGGCGTTGGCAAGACAAGCTTAGGCAAGTCGATTGCACGGGCTACGGGCCGCGAATTCGTGCGTATGAGCCTTGGCGGCGTGCGGGACGAAGCCGAGATCCGTGGTCACCGGCGCACCTATATCGGCTCGATGCCGGGCAAGGTGGTCCAGTCGATGAAGAAGGCCAAGGCGGTTAATCCTTTGTTCCTGCTCGACGAAATCGATAAGCTGGGTGCAGATTATCGCGGCGATCCGTCGAGCGCGCTCCTGGAAGTGCTTGATCCCGAGCAGAACGCAACCTTCAACGATCATTATCTGGAAGTCGATTTCGACCTGTCGGATGTGATGTTCATCACCACGGCCAACACCCTGCATATGCCGCAGCCACTGATGGACCGTATGGAGATCATTCGTCTGTCCGGTTATACCGAAGACGAGAAGGTTGAAATCGCCAAGCGTCATTTGATCCGTAAGCAGATTAATGCCAACGGGCTTAAGGATGGCGAATGGTCGATCACCGATGAAGCCCTGCGCGATCTGATCCGCTATTATACCCGTGAAGCCGGTGTGCGTAATCTGGAACGCGAGCTGGCCAATCTGGCCCGCAAGGCGGTCAAGGATCTGGTGCTGGGCAAGGTCAAGTCGATTACGGTTACGTCAGAAAACCTCAACGATTATGCCGGTGTACGTCGCTTCCGTTATGGCGAGGTCGAAGGCGAGGATCAGACCGGTGTTGTCACGGGATTGGCCTGGACCGAGGTCGGCGGTGAAACCCTGCAGATCGAAGCGGTGATGATGCCGGGCAAGGGCCGGATGCAGACCACTGGCAAGCTTGGCGATGTGATGAAGGAATCGATCGACGCGGCGCGCTCTTATGTGCGCTCCAAGGCGACGCATTTCGGTATCAAGCCGCCCTTGTTTGAACAGCGTGACATTCACGTTCATGTCCCGGAAGGTGCAACGCCCAAGGACGGTCCTTCGGCCGGTGTGGCGATGGCAACATCGATCATCTCGGTACTGACGGGGATTCCGGTGCGCCGCGATGTGGCGATGACCGGCGAGGTGACCTTGCGCGGCCGTGTCCTGCCGATTGGTGGCTTGAAGGAGAAGCTGCTGGCGGCGCTGCGGGCTGGCATCACCACGGTGTGCATTCCGGACGAGAATGAAAAGGATCTGGCCGAAATCCCCGATAACGTCAAAGAGGGGCTTACGATCATTCCGGTCAAGACCGTGGATGAAGTGATCAAGGTGGCACTGACCCGCCAGCCCGAACCGATCGAGTGGACAGAGCCGGAAATCGTCATGCCGATTGCAGCTTCAGACGATGCCGATACCGTCGTAACCCATTAATTTTGCGTTATTCTTTTGTTAACCAGCGGGAAAAGTACCGAAAATGGTGCATTTCCCGCTGAAATCTACAAAAAAAGCCGGTTTTGCCCGGTTCTGGCTTTGACGGCGGGCGAATTGTCGACCTAGATTGCGCCCCGCCGCCCAGGCGATTCTAAAAAGGAGCCTTTCCCAAGTGAATAAGAACGATCTGATCCAGAAATTGTCGGAGCACGCAGGGCTCGCCAAGACCGATGCCGCCAAGGCTGTCGATGGCGTGTTCGACCTGATTGCAGGCGCCCTGAAAGAGGGCGACGAAGTGCGTCTGACCGGTTTCGGCATTTTCGCCGTTACCACCCGCGCTGGCGGCAAGGGCCGTAACCCCCAGACCGGCGAAGAAATCACCATTAAGCCGTCGAAGGCGCCGCGCTTCCGTCCCGGCAAGCAGCTCAAGGATTCGCTTAACTAAGCGTTCCGTGTCTGATGACGAACAAAACGGGGTGACGCATTGCGTCGCCCCGTTTTTGTTTGTGCATACTGGCTGCACGGTCGGCAATGCCGCGGGGGTGCGAAGCTATAGCCTCTTAAACTCGCCCGCACTTCGCGCTAAGGAAGAATGCGCGCAGCACGCTTCGGCGTGTTGATCTTGCGCGGATGTTTTAGCGTTGGGAGTGGCTTGCAAGTGAAGGTACTGGTTCTGGGTGCTGGCGTCGTGGGAACGACCGCCGCGTGGTATCTGGCTAAGGCCGGGCATGAAGTCAGCGTGATCGAACGCCAGCCCGCTGCCGCCATGGAAACCAGCTTTGCCAATGGCGGTCAGGTGTCGCCCTGTCATGCCGAACCGTGGGCCAATCCGGGCACACCCTTCAAGGCGCTGAAATGGCTCGGCCATGAAGACGCGCCGCTGATCTTCCGGCTGACCCGCTATGATCCGGCGCTGTGGCTGTGGCTGGCGCAGTTCCTGCGCAATTGCACGGCAGACCGTGCCCGGATCAATACCGAACGCACTTTGCGTGTGGCGATTTATTCCCGGGCCTGCCTGCAGGAATTACGCGCCGAGACCGGCATTCTCTACGATCAGCAGACCCGTGGTATTCTGCACATCTATCGCAACCCGCGCGAATTCGAACATGCCACCCACGCCGCGGCGATGATGGCAAGCTTCGGGCTTGATCGTCAGGTCAAAAGCGTGGCCGAAGCGGTGGCGATCGAGCCGGCTTTGACGGCGGTGTCGTCCGAACTGGCCGGGGCGATCTTTACCCCCGGCGATGAATCGGGCGACGCCCATAAATTTACCCAGAACCTTGCCGCGCTGGCGGCACAAAAGGGGGTTCGCTTTCAGTATGGCACCGCGGTGCAGGATTTTGCGGTTGAAGATGGTCGCGTCACGGCCGTGCACACCGATCAGGGCGTGCTGACGGCCGATGCCTATGTCATGGCGCTGGGCAGCTGGAGCCCGAAATTCACGCGCCAGCTTGGCTTCTCGCTGCCGATCTATCCGGCCAAGGGCTATTCAGCCACGCTGGAGGTCAGCGCGCCGTCTGCAGCCCCTTTGGTCAGCATTACCGATGACGAACACAAGATGGTGTTCTCGCGGCTGGGTGACCGGTTGCGCTGCGCCGGCACGGCCGAACTGGCCGGCTGGGACGATTCCCTGTGCGAGGTTCGGGCCGAGGCCATCGTCAAACACGCCAAATCACTGTTCCCCGGTGCCGGGGACTTCGATACGGCGGAATTATGGGCCGGGCTTCGTCCGACCACGCCGGATTCGGTGCCTGTGCTGGGCTGTTCACCGCTGCCCAACCTCTATCTTGATACCGGCCATGGCACGCTGGGCTGGACCATGTCCTGCGGCTCGGGGCGGCTGATTGCTGATATCGTCAGTGGGCGGCAGACCGACATCGCGACTGACGGGCTCGACTACCACCGGTTTCATTAAAATCGAATACGCCACAAAAAATCCGTAATCCTGCTTTTGTATGATTTATGCCGTAGGGGGATGCATAAACCCTGCGGCGGGGGGAATACGGATGAAGGCGCATTGTCAGGCGCTGGATGGTCTGCGCGGGGTCGCAGCCATCTCAGTGGTGATTTTCCATATATTTGAACTGATGGTGCCGGATCTCGATCATAATCCGCTGCCCCATACCTTTCTGGCGGTGGATTTCTTCTTTGCATTGTCGGGCTATGTGCTGGGCTATGCCTATGACGGGCGGCTGGGGGCCGCCGCATCCGGGGCGCGGCTCAGCGTCGGTGGTTTTATCAAACGGCGGCTGATCCGGCTGCATCCGGTCGTGGTGGTGGCGGCCATCGTCGGGGCCGTGGTCTATGTCTGCGATCCGAATGTCGGTGATGCCCAGCGTGTGGGTGTGGCGTTGTCACCGGTAATGATGGCATTGACCGTTATTTTATCGGTGTTTTTGTTACCCTCGCCACCACTGCCCAATCTGTTCGGCGAGACCCATTCGGTTAATCCGCCGTCCTGGACGCTGTTCTGGGAATATATCGCCAATCTGTTTTTCATCAGCTATGGCTATCGTCTGAAGCGATCCGTACACGTCGTTCTTCTGGTGTGCGGTGCCGTGGCACTGATGCTGACCGCGGTGTTGTACAAGGGCGATCTGGGCTATGGCTGGGGCTGGAGCAATGTCTGGGTCGCGCCGGTGCGGCTGTGTTATCCGTTTCTGGCCGGTTTGCTGGTCTATCGTCTGGGCCTGAAAATCACGCTGCCGCAGCCCTTTATTGCCGCGTCGGTTCTGCTGCTGGCGGTGTTTGTTGCGCCGCGTTTTGGTGTCTGGAACGGGTTTTATGAAGCCGGGGCGGTCATTCTGGCATTTCCGCTGATCCTGATGATCGGCGCTTCGGTCACCAGGGTGCCGGGGCCATCCGGCGCAATCTGCCGTTTTATCGGCGGTTTATCCTATCCGCTGTACATCATCCATTATCCTTTCGTGCTGTTGTTTGGCCACTGGAACTGGCAGACCCATCCGGCCCGGCCATTGCTCTATACGGTTCAAGCCGGTCTGGTGGTGTTCGAAATCGCGCTCGCCACAGTGTTGTACTATGGCTATGACCTGCCGGTGCGGGCCTGGCTGACGCGGCGGTTTCTCGGGCATCGCACACCCCGTTCCGCGGCCCGTGCCTTCGGTTTGAAGACCGTCAAGAAAACCGCTATTCCTTGAGGCTGTAATTTCCTGCAGGATTGTTGCGTATGAGGTCTTTTGTCTGGCTTTCCGCCGCGCTGTTGTCGTTCTCGCTGGCCGCGGCTGCGCCAAGCCGTGTGGTGCTGCCCGATAGTGCGGCACCGCTTGCCTATGATCTGGCCATTGTGCCTGATGTACAGGCGGGCACCTTCGCCGGTTCGGTAAAAATCACACTTGATGTCAAAAAGCCGACGGCCGACATCGAACTGAATGCCGCGAACCTGCATTTTGATTCTGTGTCTTTGTCGAAAGTTGCTGCCCGGCCAACCGTCAGTTTTGATGATAAGACCGAAGTTGCGCGCTTGCATTTTCCGTCGGTGCTGAAGCCGGGGCGGTATGTTTTAAGCATCGTCTATGGCGGGAAAATCAATCATAGTCCGGCGGGGCTGTTTTCGCTCGACTACAGCGTCAATGGCCAGACGCATACGGCGCTCTATACCCAGTTTGAAAATTCCGATGCCCGTCGTTTTCTGCCGTGCTGGGATGAACCGGCGCAAAAGGCAGTGTTTCGTTTAACCGCTACGTTGCCCGCCGCGGAAATGCCGCTGTCGAATATGCCGGTTGCCGCGACGGAGATTTTACCCGGTGGTAAGAAACGCGTGCATTTTGCCGCGTCGCCGAAAATGTCGTCCTATCTGCTGTTTTACGGTCAGGGTGATTTCGAGCGCATCTCGCGCAATGTCGGCGGTGTCGATGTTGGTGTGATCGTCAAGAAGGGTGATACCGCCAAGGGGCAATATGCGCTGGACACCGCGGCCGCCTTGCTACCGTTTTATAACAACTATTTCGGCGTCAAATATCCGCTGCCCAAAATGGATCTGATTGCCGGTCCGGGCAGCAGCCAGTTCTTCAGCGCGATGGAAAACTGGGGTGCCATCTTCTATTTCGAGCGCGCTCTGCAGGTCGATCCTAAAGCCACCGGCGAAGATGAAAAGCGCGAAGTCTTTGTTACCATCGCCCATGAAATGGCCCATCAGTGGTTCGGCGATCTGGTCACCATGGATTGGTGGGATGATCTGTGGCTCAACGAAGGTTTCGCGTCGTGGATGGAATATAAGTCGGCCGATGCACTGCATCCCGACTGGCATATCTGGACCACCGCACTGTATGCCAAGGAATCGG
>JBAVPS010000291.1:0-5834 GCA_049693315.1 Rhizomicrobium sp.
ACCTTGAGGCGGGCACCGTATGTGATGCGATACGAGGCGCGTTCCTGATCCTTGGCATCGACGATGACGACCAGCATATTGCGGCCCATCGCCACCAACTCGCCATCGGAGTTCTTGACCACGTTGCGGTTGACGATCTTGATCTTACCGTCGTAGCTGGCTTCGACCTTGGACGAACCCGAAACCTGCGCCGCGCCACCAATGTGGAAGGTACGCATGGTAAGCTGGGTGCCCGGCTCGCCAATCGACTGGGCGGCGATAACACCGACCGCTTCGCCGATATTGACCTTGGTACCACGGGCCAGATCGCGGCCATAGCATTTGGCGCAAATGCCATCCTTGCACTGGCAGGACAGCACGGTGCGCACGGAGACCTTCTGGATCTGCGCCGCTTCGATCTTTTCCGAAGCAATCTCGGTGATCTCTTCGCCAGCGGGAACCAAAACCTCGCCGGTGTCGGGATGCGTGATGTCTTCAGCCGCGGTACGGCCCAGAATACGCTCGGTCAGCGACGCCACCACGGTGCCGCCATCGATCACGGCCTGCACGGTCATGCCATGCTTGGTACCGCAATCGACTTCGGTGATGATGCAGTCGTTGGCCACGTCGACCAGACGGCGCGTCAGATAACCCGAGTTCGCGGTCTTCAAGGCGGTGTCAGCCAAACCCTTACGGGCGCCGTGGGTCGAGTTAAAGTACTCGAGCACGGTGAGGCCTTCCTTAAAGTTCGAAATAATCGGCGTTTCGATGATTTCGCCCGACGGCTTGGCCATCAGGCCACGCATACCGGCAAGCTGCTTCATCTGCTGCGGCGAACCACGGGCACCGGAATGGCTCATCATGTAGATGGAGTTCATTTCCTCAAGCCGTCCGGTTTCCGGATCGATATGCGGCTCGGAAATTTCCTTCATCATTTCGTTGGCGACCTGATCGGTACACTTGGACCAGGCATCGACCACCGCATTGTACTTTTCTTTGTCCGTGGTCAGACCATCGAGATACTGCTGCTCGAACTCGCGCACCTTGTGGCGGGTTTCTTCGATCAGCTTGGTCTTGGTCGCAGGCACAACCATGTCGTCCTTACCGAACGAGATGCCGGCCTTGCAGGCTTCACGATAGCCAAGCCCCATGACGGCGTCGGCGAACATCACGGTCTCTTTCTGACCGCAATGGCGATAGACTTCGTCGATGATCGAGCTGACTTCCTGCTTGCGGATCAGACGATTGATCAGCGAGAACGGAATAACAGGATGCTTGGGCAGGCATTCGGCGATCATCATGCGGCCCGGCGTGGTTTCGACACGCTGGATGATCGGCTTGAAGTCCTTGTCCACCGTATGATAGCGGCACTTGATCCTGGTGTGCATGGTAATGGCATTCGCGAACAGGGCGTGTTCGATTTCGCCCAGATCGTTGAACGCCAACCCCTCACCCGGCTCACCCGGACGATCCTGGCTGATGTAGTACAGACCAAGCACGATATCCTGTGTCGGCACAATGATCGGCTTGCCCGATGCCGGCGACAGGATGTTGTTGGTCGACATCATCAGCACGCGGGCTTCGAGCTGGGCTTCCAGCGACAGCGGCACGTGCACGGCCATTTGGTCGCCGTCGAAGTCGGCGTTGAAAGCGGTACAAACCAGCGGATGCAGCTGGATCGCCTTACCTTCAATCAGCACCGGCTCGAACGCCTGAATACCTAAGCGATGCAGCGTCGGCGCGCGGTTGAGCATGACCGGATGTTCGCGAATAACCTCTTCGAGGATATCCCAAACTTCAGGCTTTTCTTTCTCGACCAGCTTCTTGGACTGCTTGACGGTCTGCGAGAACCCCTTGGCTTCGAGGCGCGAATAGATGAAGGGCTTGAACAGCTCCAGTGCCATCTTCTTCGGCAGGCCGCACTGATGCAGCTTCAGTTCCGGGCCGACGGTGATCACCGAACGACCGGAATAGTCAACGCGCTTACCCAGAAGGTTCTGACGGAAGCGGCCCTGCTTGCCCTTCAGCATGTCGGCAAGCGACTTCAGCGGGCGCTTGTTGGCACCGGTGATGACACGACCGCGGCGGCCATTGTCAAACAGGGCGTCGACGGCTTCCTGCAGCATGCGCTTTTCATTGCGCACGATGATGTCAGGGGCCTTCAGCTCGATCAGGCGCTTCAGACGGTTGTTACGGTTGATGACGCGGCGATACAGATCGTTGAGGTCGGAGGTGGCGAAACGGCCACCATCCAGCGGCACCAGCGGGCGCAGTTCCGGCGGGATCACCGGGATGACCGTCATGATCATCCATTCGGGATGGTTGCCCGATTCCAGAAAAGCATCAACCAGCTTCATGCGCTTGATGAGCTTCTTGGGCTTTTCACCGCCGTTGCAGGTGGCCAGCTCGGCACGGATCTCTTCGCGTAAGACCGGCAGATCCAGACCACGCAACAGGGTCTGAATGGCTTCAGCGCCGATCTGGGCGGTGAAGTTATCGGGGCCGTAATCGTCCTGCGCTCTGTAATATTCGTCTTCGGTCAGCAGCTGACGCATTTTGAGCGGGGTCAGACCCGGCTCAATGACGATGTACCCTTCGAAATACAACACGCGCTCAAGATCCTTGAGCGCCATGTCGAGGAGCATACCGATGCGGCTGGGAAGCGACTTCAGGAACCAGATGTGCGCCACCGGCGAGGCCAGTTCGATATGGCCCATGCGCTCGCGGCGCACCTTCTGCACGGTAACTTCAACGCCGCACTTTTCGCAGACGATGCCCTTGTACTTCATGCGCTTGTACTTGCCGCACAAGCACTCGTAATCCTTTACCGGGCCGAAAATACGCGCACAGAACAAGCCGTCGCGTTCCGGCTTGAAAGTGCGGTAATTGATCGTCTCTGGCTTTTTGATTTCGCCATGGCTCCAGCGCAGGATCTGCTCCGGGCTGGCAAGCGAAATCCGAATGCGGTCAAAGGTGGGAATTTCCTTGCCGGCCGAAAAGACGTTTATCAGCTCTTGGTTCATCTTCATCCTCGTCGAGGCGCCGCACGCCATGCGCCCTGAAACTTTTGCCCCGCCTTTAAAATCCGGCGTGGCGGAAAATATCCGGTTCCGCCCCCTGCCCGTCAGGACCGGGGGCGGCTTTTAAAACTTAACCGTTCATCAGTTCGACATTGAGACCCAGCGAACGCATTTCCTTGATCAACACGTTGAAGCTTTCAGGGATGCCGGCTTCGAAGGTATCTTCGCCGCGAACGATCGCTTCATAGACCTTGGTACGGCCAGCAACGTCGTCCGACTTCACCGTCAGGATTTCCTGCAAGGTGTAAGCGGCACCGTAAGCTTCAAGGGCCCACACTTCCATTTCACCGAAGCGTTGGCCGCCGAACTGCGCCTTACCACCCAGCGGCTGCTGGGTAACCAGGCTGTACGGACCGATCGAACGGGCATGGATCTTGTCGTCGACCAAATGGTGAAGCTTCAGCATATAGATGATGCCGATTGTCACCTTACGTTTGAAGGCGTCACCGGTACGACCGTCATACAGCGTGACCTGACCGCTTTCAGGGCAGCCAGCCAGGTTGAGCATGTCGACGATATCGCGATCCTTGGCACCGTCGAACACCGGGGTCGCAATTGGAATACCGCGACGCAGGTTATCGCACAGTTCCGGCAGATCCTTGTCCTCGAACTCGTTCAGGCGATCATCGTTATTGTAGATCGTCTTGAGTTCGCGGCGGACCGGTTCAAAGCGACCGTCCTTCTTGGCCTTATCGAGCATCTCGCCCACTTTGTGCCCAAGCCCGCGACAGGCCCAGCCCAGATGGGTTTCGAGAATTTGCCCGACGTTCATGCGCGAAGGCACGCCCAACGGATTCAGCACGATGTCCATCGGCGTGCCGTCTTCCATAAACGGCATATCTTCGGCCGGCAGAATGCGGCTGACGACACCCTTGTTGCCATGACGACCGGCCATCTTGTCACCCGGCTGCAGCTTACGCTTCACCGCGACAAAGACCTTGACCATCTTCATGACGCCCGGTGCCAGTTCGTCACCACGGCGGAGCTTTTCCACCTTGTCGGCGAAACGGGCATCCAGACGGGCTTTGGATTCGTCGAACTGCTTACGCAGCGCTTCGATCTCGCCCATCGCCTTTTCATCCGAAAGGCCGATCTGCCACCACTGATGACGTGGCAGGTTTTCGAGAACCTCCTCGGTCAGTGCGGTGTCAGCAGACAGACCGCGCGGACCCGAGGCCGCCGTCTTGCCAACCAGAATGTCGTGCAGGCGGGCAAAGATGTTGCGTTCGAGGATCGCGAGTTCGTCGTCACGGTCCTTGGCCAAACGTTCTTCTTCAGCCTTTTCAATCGACAGGGCGCGCTGGTCCTTTTCGATGCCGTGGCGGTTGAACACGCGCACTTCAACGATGGTACCCGTCACCCCCGGCGGCACGCGCAGCGAGGTATCACGCACATCAGCGGCCTTTTCGCCGAAGATGGCGCGCAGCAGCTTTTCTTCCGGGGTCATCGGGGTTTCGCCCTTCGGCGTCACCTTGCCCACCAGAATATCGCCCGCATTCACCTCGGCACCGATATACACGATGCCGGCTTCGTCGAGGTTCCTGAGGTTTTCTTCGCCGACATTGGGAATGTCACGCGTAATTTCCTCTGGCCCGAGCTTGGTGTCGCGGGCCATAGTCTCGAATTCTTCGATGTGGATCGAAGTGAAGACGTCGTCGCTGACGATACGTTCAGAGATCAGGATCGAGTCTTCGTAGTTGTAACCATTCCACGGCATGAACGCGACCAGCACGTTCTTGCCCAGCGCCAGATCACCCATCTCGGTCGAAGCGCCATCGGCGATCACGTCGCCCTTGCGGACGGTGTCACCCACGCGGACCAGCGGTGCCTGTGTAATACAGGTCGACTGGTTGGAGCGCTGGAACTTCTTTAAGCGATAGATGTCGATGCCCGGCTTGGTCGGATCGGTTTCTTCCGTGGCGCGGATGACGATACGCATCGCGTCAACCTGATCGACGATACCCGAACGCTTGGCCGAAATCGCCGAACCGGAGTCACGTGCCACCACTGGCTCCATGCCGGTGCCGACCAGCGGCGCTTCCGACTTAAGCAAAGGAACGGCCTGACGCTGCATGTTCGCGCCCATCAGTGCGCGGTTGGCGTCGTCGTTTTCAAGGAACGGAACCAGTGCGGCAGCAACCGACACCAGCTGTTTCGGGCTAACGTCAATGAACTCGACCTGATCAGGCGTGGTCATGACATAGTTGGCGCCCTTACGGCAGCTGACCAGCTCGTCGGTGATACGACCGCGGCTGTCCACCGTCGCGTTTGCCTGCGCAATGGTGTACTTGGCCTCTTCCATCGCCGACAGATAGATCACGTCATCGGTGACCTGCTTATTTTCGACCCGGCGATACGGGCTTTCAATAAAGCCATACTTGTTGACGCGCGCGAACGTCGCCAGCGAGTTGATCAGACCAATATTCGGACCTTCAGGCGTTTCAATCGGGCAGATACGACCATAGTGGGTCGGATGCACGTCACGCACTTCGAAGCCAGCACGCTCGCGGGTCAGACCACCCGGGCCGAGGGCCGACAGACGACGCTTGTGGGTGACTTCCGACAGCGGGTTGTTCTGGTCCATGAACTGCGACAGCTGCGACGAGCCGAAGAATTCACGAATGGCAGCAGCCACCGGCTTGGCGTTGATCAGATCGTGCGGCATCACGGTATCGATGTCGACGGCGCTCATACGCTCTTTAATAGCGCGTTCCATACGCAACAGACCGATGCGGAACTGATTTTCCATCAGCTCGCCCACCGAACGGACACGAC